>CAZPPD010000798.1:0-3227 GCA_964588185.1 uncultured Alcaligenaceae bacterium
CGTGGGGCTGTGGCAAGTTTACATAAGAGAAAATTTTGGAAATATGAACATTTTGCGATGTGTAAAAATGGGTTTACCGTTCATGAGGAGTATTCCGGTTGGTTTGTGCTTCCCTACAAAGTGCTGGGAGCAGGATTTTGAACCCCAGACATGAATGCGTAGGGTAGAGTTATTCCCAAAAAAAGGATAACAATAATAATCAGGAAAAGTAAAAGAGTACGGTCTTCGCTCTTTATGCTAAGGAAGAAAAATGGACAAGGAAGATTACCAATTGGTGGATATGCCGACTCGAGAAGGATACGATCTGTGGGCCGAAATATATGATGGGGAAGACAATCCATTGGTGATATTAGAGTCGCAACACATCGAGAAGCTTTTGGGCGATATACAAGGAAAATCAATTGTCGACCTTGGTTGCGGCACCGGCAGGCATGCATTGCTGATGGCGGCCAAAGGAGCCAAGGTGACGGCATTGGATTTTTCCGAGGGCATGTTAGCCAAGGCTCGGAAAAAAAAGGGAGCAGAGCATATTCATTTTGTGGAGCATGATCTTTCCCTGCCTTTGCCGCTTGAAAGCGATCAGTTCGATGGCGTTACCTGTTACCTGGTCCTGGATCACATCGGTAATTTGGTAGGCCTATTCCAGGAAATGGAACGCTTATGCAAAGTTGGCGGATTTGCCCTGATTTCGGTTATGCACCCGGCGATGAATCTCAAAGGAGTGTGGGCCCGCTTCATTGATCCCAATACCGGCAACCGAGTTTGTCCCGCCAGTGAATTGAATCAGATTTCCGATTATGTCGGGGCTGCAGCCCAAGCCGGACTAACCATCGAGCACATCAGTGAACATGTAGTGGACGAAGAGTTGGTTGCCCGGAGTCCTCGAGCAGAGAAGCATCTTGGATGGCCTATTTTGTTCTTGATGCGATTGTTGAAAACTGCAAGAAGTGATAGTCCTACCCGGGTAGACTCCGTTCCTTAAGGAAGAATGAATGTATCGCATCAGCCTGGCAAGTCCACAAGACAGAGTTCCTATCGACCGTCCCAAGATTCGGGAAATTGCCCGGACGGTATTAGAAGGCGAAGGCGTTTCATCCGCGGAAATCAGTATCGCCTTTGTGGATAATCCCACAATTCATAAATTGAACCTGCGTTACCTAGATCATGATGAGCCGACGGATATTTTGACGTTTCCGTTATCGAACCCCGGAGCAAAGAAATTGTCTGGGGAACTTGTCATTGGCGCTGAGGTCGCGGAAGCCGAGGCAAATGAACGAGGTCATGAGGTGATGGTGGAGTTGGGACTCTATGTGATTCACGGACTGTTACACCTTTGCGGTGAAGACGACAAAACAGAAGACGCGGCAAAATCTATGCGGGAGCGCGAGCGGCATTATCTGCGGGAGTTGGGATTTCCGGATATAGCAGGGGAATAGGTGTTTAGGTTCGTAATCCATATCAAGAAAACCGAAATCTTTATCAGGAAATTCGAATTTCCTGACAAAGAATCCAAAATAGATTAACCCGTATGTCCCACCGAATTTTGGTTTTGAATTCTACCTATTGGTCTGAAGCATGCTCGCTAAGATTCTCAAAGGACTTAGCTTCCAGTCAAAAAACACGGTAGATTCAGAATGGTAGGGGCGAGCATGGCACTCAAGAGAATCTGAAGAATTCCAAAATCCAATGGGACAGCCATTAACCCTGTTGGTTTAAAAACTCCCCTTGACCAATTCCATTCTCCAAGTATATTTCCCCACCGCAAAATTCCGAAATGTGATTCGATGTCGGCTGCCACGGGGGAAAGTGGAACCGCCATCTTTGGGTGACCTTTAAAGCTCATCCTGGTACCGGAAGCCATTCGGAAAATAATATGGGATCAATTAGGCGGGAAGGGCCATTCAGGCGCTTTCCGGGACTTCCGCCCTTTTCTGTTAGGTGGGGAGTAAGGGTCGTGACCAAGCCGCTCAGCAACCTGATCAAACGGCAGCCAATCCGTGGGGATCGCCGAAACCATTCGGGGGCGATCTTCCGTCTGGGTTACGGCTTACTGGCCATTGGCCTGCTATTTAATGCCGGCTGCATTAGCCAATCGTGGAAAGCATTTAAAAAGAAAATGAACTATTGGGGTGAGGGCGTCCCGTTAGCCGGATCACTCTTCTACAAATATAACACGCCAATTCCGGGAGGAGCCCGGGCGGCGTTGGAGCAGGCCAAAGAAGGCTACCGCCAAAAGAAGTATTCCGAAGCCGAACAACAGTTCCACCGCATCGCCCGCAACAAACATACTCCGACTCGATTGGGCGAGGAAGCATTGTATTACGAAGCGGAATGCCTTCGTTTGCAACGGCAATATCCGAAATCTTCCGAAGTGTACAGCCAACTGATCAAGGAGTTTCCCCGGGGGGCTTACCATCAGCGTTCCTTACAGCGGATGTTTGATATTGCCAACTATTGGTTGGATGATTCCCGCAAGGAAATGGAGGATCGCCAGCAAGGCAAAGTCAGTCTGGTAAGCTGGGTGCCGCGAGTATATTGGGAAGAAACTAAACCAGTGATGGATGAGGAAGGTCGGGCATTGCAGCTATTGGAGACGGTTTACTTGAACGACATCGACGGACCGCTTGGCGAAAAAGCCATGTTTTACCTAGGCAGCGTTCACTTCTTCCGCAAGCGCTATGCGGAGGCCGACAACTACTTTTACCAGGTCGTCCAGTTTCATCCCAACGGCACCTTTGCACCTCGTGCCTTGGAACTGTCGATCATCTGCAAACAAATGGCGACCGGCGGTTCGGACTATGACGGCCGGCGCGTAGCCGAGGCGCGAGAGCTGGTCCATCGGGCCATGCATGCTTATCCTGAGTTGGCACACAAGAAAAAAGAATTCCTTTACCGGCAACTTTATACCATCAATCTCCAACAAGCGGATTCGGATTTCAAGATCGCGGAATTCTACAAACGAACCGGTCATCCGGGATCGGCTTACTTCTACTATGAAATTGTTCGCCGCAGGTATCCGGGAACCAGGTATGCCGAAAAAGCAACCAAAAGAATGATCGAGATTCGAGAGCGGGCAGAGTCGGAACAGCTCAACGGCCCGGGTGGAATTAGCGGATTTTTCCGAAAGTTCACTCGACCCTCGCAACCGCCCCAGGAGCCTCCGCAGCGAACACCGATGTCTACACCGGTGAGACCGGGAGCACCTTTAGGATCCGAAGCGAATCCTG
>CAZPPD010000799.1:0-3225 GCA_964588185.1 uncultured Alcaligenaceae bacterium
ACCAACCGGCTATCCTTGGGGGAGGTCGACCCGCCTTTCCCATTTGATCGCTCCCGAATCCGTTTGGACCCGGACGAGAAATACTGGCGAAACTATCGCACCACGCCAAAAGCGTACCTGACCTTACAAACCGCTCGGCACTTATGGAAAAGCCGTTTTGGGGATACCACTTCCATTCGCATCGATCCGCAAGGAACCTCTCCGGAGAAGGTGGAAGAAAAAATTATCAGCCAATTGAATCCCGAACAAGGCGGATTGAAATTCCAGGAAATCCGCAAGCAAAATTTGCAATCTACCTCTGGAAATATCGATTTCGGTTGGTATTTCCTGGCGTTTAGTTTCTTTTTGATTGCTGCCGCATTGCTGTTGCTGGGTTTGCTATTCCAATTAAGTATCGATCGCCGGGCATCGGAAATCGGGCTATTGCTGGCAGTAGGCCACCAACGTTGGTTCGTACGCCGCTTGCTGTTGGCCGAAGGAGGAATATTGGCCTTGCTGGGTGGTCTCCTGGGCTGCGGAATTGGCATCTGGTATGCGGGCTTCCTTCTGGATTTTCTTTCGGCCCGCTGGCCGGGTGGTTTGGACCGCAGCATTCTGCAGATGCATGTCTCTGCAAGCAGCCTGACCATTGGCTACCTGATGGCCGTCTTAGTGTGTGTCCTGACAATCTACTGGACTACCAGGATCTTGAGCAAGATTACACCCCGATCACTTTTGGCGGGAGAAACTACCGAAACCGCCCCAGTAGCCCAACAAGGAAGACTGCCCATTAGCAAGTGGGTATCCGTAGGAGGACTGTTGGGGGCGGTAATCTGTTTCATTCTCGGCTACACAATTGAAGACCAACAAACCCAGGCAATTACGTTCCTGGGAAGTGGGGCACTTTTGCTAACCAGCGGACTTGCTGCTATTCGCCTGTGGATGTCCCGGCGTGACCTGAACCCAGTATCGCGTGGCGGCATGTATGGCCTCGCCCGATTGGGAATCCGAAACGCCGGCCGCCACCCGGTTCGCAGTTTGCTGACCATGGGATTGTTGGCATCGGCAACATTTCTCGTGATTGCTTTGCAAGCGTTTCACCGCGAACCTACTGCGGAATTCTTGCAAAAAGAGGGAGGCAGCGGCGGATTTACCATACTAGCTGAAACGGATGTTCCGGTATTTCAAAATCTCAACAACCCGGAACTTCAAGAAAAGATCATTGACAAGGTCATGAAAAACAAAGGATTGAAAGATGCCTTTGCTGCTGTGGAATTTTACGCCTTCCGCGTTCGCGAAGGGGATAATATTAGCTGTCTCAACCTATACAAGCCCAGAGAACCGCAAATCTTTGGTGTGCCGGAGTCCATTATTCGCCGGGGCGGTTTTAAGTTCAGCGGAACACTGGCGGAAACCCAAGCCGAAAAGGACAACCCTTGGTTATTGTTGCAGAGAGAAGCAGAAGCAATTCCAGTTTTTGTGGAAGCCAATACCGCTACCTATGTTCTGGGTTCCAGCCTTGGCGGTATAATCGAAGTGGACAGCCAGGGAAAAAAACTAAAGTTGCAAATTGTCGGACTTCTAAAGGACAGCGTTTTTCAAGGCGAGATGTTAATGTCCGAGGCCAAATTTCACAAAGCTTTCCCAGAGGTGGAAGGATTTAACTTTTTCTTGATTGGCGGCCCAAGTGAACAGGCCCAGCGGGTGGGGTCGGCCTTGGAGGAATATCTCGCCGATTATGGTTTTGTCAGCACTCCAACACCCAAACGATTGGAAACCTTTCTGGCCGTGGAAAACATGTATATCTCCGCCATCCAAGTTTTGGGTGGCCTTGGGTTGATGCTGGGGGCGATTGGCCTGGCGGTCGTGCTTCTGCGGACAACGTGGGAACGGCGAGCGGATTTGGCATTGCTGAGAGCCTTGGGATTTCGCAATCGCAGCTTGGGTTGGTTGGTGTTGGCCGAGAACTCCTACCTTCTGGTACTGGGCCTTTTTGTCGGAACTGCAGCAGCCTTGTTGGCAGTCGCCCCGCACATCGGCGCCGCTTCCCAAGTTTTATGGTTGCAACTCATCGGCTTGCTCCTAATAGTATTGATGATAGGATTTTTGTCGGAAATCCTGGCTTTGGCTACGACTCTCAGAGCCCCAGTGATTTCCGCCTTGCGAAAAGAATAGAATTCTTGGGGCAAGAAAAATCGTTCGATTCCTTCCTGTTGTTTGGCGTAATCGCCAGCGTCTTAATTTGTGAGGCAAATTAAATATGAAACTTCCGGTGATTTTTGCATTGATGACCGCATTGTTTTGGGGAATGTACGGGCCGGCTTTGGGGCAATCGCGCGGGGAACTAAAAAGTCCTTTTAAACCCTATGTTGCCATCGGTATCGCCTATTTGATTTGGGGGATCATCGGCGGGGTCATTGGCATGCTCTATAAAGGGGATACTTTTGACTTCACCGGAAGAGGAGCCACCTGGGGACTTATCGCAGGAACTCTCGGCGCATGGGGAGCATTGACGTTGACTCTGGCAATGTTTTCCGGAGGAATCGCCATGCCACATATTGTCATGCCAATTGTCTTCGGCGGGGCGGTAACAGTGAGTGCTATTGTCTCCGTTATTACCACAAAAGCGGATACTAATCCGTTGCTCTGGGTGGGAATTGTTGGGATTGGAATTTGCATTGGTATCGTAGCCTATTTCACGCCTCATGCAGGTCCCCCTCACAAGGGTAAAGCACCTTCCCACGGGCAAGCGGCCGCAGCACCTCAGGAAACGAATCCAACCGCATCTGCTACCGATTAAATCACTTGAAATTAAATCAATCCGACGCGTGGCAAGGCATTACTCGCTGACGCGTCGGATTGGAAAGTTTGTTTCACTTGCTGATATGTTGGGTAAGTGAAGAAGTAAGACTAATTCTCCACAGCAGTTTTCGATTCGACCGCTGGCTCTGTAACTTCCCTCAGAGCATGCAATTCTCTCAACAAATCGCCGGAATCGGCTCGGTTCCAGCAGCGTTGAGCCAGTTCTGCGAAACGAGCCGCTTCTTCGGTCCGCCCTTGTTGTTCACAGAGTACTTGCATCCCTAATGCACCGTTGACACTCCGAGGATCATGAGCAATGGCTTCCAGATAGGCTTCCTCGGCGATATCCAACTTTTGGGCACGAAGAGCTTCATTACCCCAAATGATCATGCAGTAGGCTGGCGGGCGACGGGCGAGCGGGGGAAAGGGGGGAGAGGGCGGCGC
>CAZPPD010000800.1:0-3224 GCA_964588185.1 uncultured Alcaligenaceae bacterium
ATAATGAAGCGAAATTCATCTTGTGTTTGTAGTAGGATTGATACCGAGGCATAACAGCAGACCAAAGTAATCAGCAGCCGGATTAATTGGATTAAAGGACCATCTTCGTTCGGGTCCGGGTCGAGATAGCTGTTGGCTACCGGTTCCAGCGCCAGCCAGAGTAATGACCCCAGCAGGAATCCCATCAGTAGACCAAAATATACCGCAGAAATGGTAGTGATTTGTTTGTTGCGGGCCATCATATCCACAACAATCGCAGTCACTCCAATCGCTACCACCAGCAAAAAGGTCATCAACCCCGAGGCGAAATCGCGATCCAAATCAAAATGGATCAACCCGCCGGTAGCCACGCCGATAATGAGGGCGAGAAAAGCACCACGCAGAATAAGCAACAAAACATTCCGTTGTTGAGGTATGGTAATCACATCCTTGTTTTTGGGTTTGAACAAATTCTGGAAAAAATTAACAGACAAGGAAAACCTCCAGACCTTTGCCGGCAAAGCATGAATAAGTTTTATGTTAGATAAAAAAGCAGGGTAAGGTAGGCTGATACCCTGCTTCAAAATCGATTTTGCAGGTAGTGGTGGTGGCGTCTACCAAGGCAGATCCATCGTTTACCTACAATCCCCCAAATCTTTTTCCAGCGTAGGTAATTAAACCATACAGTAATCATCAGGCAATTATGAAAATGTTATTATACTAAACTGCATGGTAAGGCTGGAATAGCCGGAGGTATTCATCTTGGGCATAACGATCGGTCATGCCTGCCATGTAATCACAAACGGTACGTTCAACTCCGTCTTTTCTCGTCCGCTGATAATAACGATCCGGAAGTATTTGCGGATTTCGACAAAATTCCTCAAACAGGCTTTTTATGATCCGGCGTCCTTTGTGAGCCATGCGTAAAACTCGGTGGTGGCGGTACACTCGTTCCGTTAGAAATTGTTCCAGTTCCTTTTTCAATTTTCGAACGTGAGCACCCGGTTCAACCAAATGAGCGGAATGATTCCGAATATCTTGGATGGTTTGTATTCCTTCTTGTTGAATCCGCTTTTCGGTGTGCTCCAGAAGGTCGCTGACTTGCCAATTGATGAGACCGCGGACAATCGTGGCTTGAATTTGCAGCGGGCCAATCTGGTGGTGTTTTTGGCGAGCCCGCTCATAAGCCAGCTGCCAGAAAGTAACTTCATGCAAATCATCCAGGTTTATCAAGCCCAAGCCCAATGCATCATCAATGTCATGGGTGTCGTAGGCCAAACTATCCGCTGCATCTACCACCTGAGCTTCCAGCAAAGGCTGCCTTCCGGGTAGTTTATACCGATGGATTTCGCTGGCATCCCTTTTCTTACTATGGAAAGCCTGCGATTCCAAAACCTCCCAAGTAAGATTTAACCCCGGAAAATCCGGGTAGCGGTATTCCAAATAATCCATGATGCGAAGACCATGATGGTTGTGTTCAAAACCTCCGTGGTCCTTCATGCATTCGTCGAGTGCTTCTTCTCCCGCATGGCCAAAAGGTGGATGGCCCAGATCATGGGCCAGGGCAATCGTCTCCGTTAAATCTTCATTCAATCCAAGACAACGGGCAATGGTGCGGCTGATTTGGGCAACTTCCAGGGTGTGCGTTAGCCTTGTGCGGTGATGGTCGTTGGTTTGGGTTACCAGAACCTGGGTTTTGTGCATTAACCGCCGAAACGCAGTGGAATGGACGATACGATCTCGGTCGCGTTGATATTCCGTTCGATAAGCGGGGGGTTCTTCTTGGTGATGCCGGCCTTTAGTCTGCCGGGACAGCATAGCGTAAGGTGCAAGATTCGATTCTTCGATTTCCAGCCAGTTGGTAGGGGGGAATATTACATTCTGAGTATTATGCATCTTTTCCCTAAAAATCCATGGAATGATTACCCATTACCATCATACGATTTTGTTCTGATGTGGGAAAATAGCACTTAGAGATAATCAACAATACATATATATCCATACACTATGATCCGGCTTGAGCATCTAATGATCCCCACTTCGAAAAAATAGTATAACTCTTACTTGGATCTCAGGTAGAAAATCACCTCAGCGGTAGGGAGGCCGTAGCGATGATAGGAAATCAGTTTGGGCGAGCTGTGATAAGTATTGTTATCATCATTGCCACACCTTGTCTGTTACTTGCTCAATCCCCTGTTTCGTCTCCCGCAAAGAAATATCAAACCTTTCCCGGCAAGCCATCAAAAGTGGCTCGCATTCTCGGAAAACTTCCCGCTATTCAGCAACATTCCTACCGCAGTGCGATTTTGGGTGCCGATTGGTTGATGAAAATGAACCGGCCGGATGGCCGCTTTGTTTTCGGCTATGAGCCGTCCTTACGAGTTCCGCTTAGCCAAAACAATTACATTCCACAGATAGCCGGAGCCTATGCTTTGGCTCGAGCGGCCCGGTTTTTCGAGAACCAAAAAGCAGGAGCGGTAGCCAAGCAAGCATTGTTGACTCTTCTCCTGGACACGGAAAAGGTTGCCGGCAGTCCACCCTCCCGGCGGACGGTATTCCCTTCGGCCAATGTCAATCGGGTTGCTGCAGCGGGATGGCTGGTCCTGGCGATTAACGAGCTTCCCGAACCCGGTGAAGATCTGTTGCGGCATTCGGAAGAACTGTGCCGGTTTATCCAATCCCGGCAATGTGGGGATGGATCTTTGTGCTGTATCGATCAGGAAACCCCGACGGCCACTCCTGACGAGAAGGCTTTGGAAAGCGGCATTCATGCTGGGCCGGCATTGTACGGCTTGGTGAAAAGCTTGAATCACAACAAGGCAGATTGGAAGGCGGAATTTGTAGAAAAAGCTTGCCGGTATTACCACAAAAATTGGCGTGAAAACAAAAATACGGAAATGGTTTCCTGGCATAGTGCCGCATACGCCGCCGCTTATTTGCATTCTCCGAAACCATCATTTTCCAACGCTGCCAATGAGATGAACGATTGGATTTGCACTCTGCAGTACAAGGAATTAGACCCGCGTCATATTTTCTGGCAAGGCGGCTTTAAAACTTGGGTCAACGGCAAGGCCGAATTGTTTGCTCCCGATATTCACGGGGCTTTGTATGTCGAAGGCTTGGCGAATGCTTGTTTGGTAGCTCGGTAGACGGGAGATGTCCGCCGTTATCGCAACTACACCAAGGCCATTGAACAGCACATCAATTTCCTCTTAAGCTTGCAGTACACTCCGGCAAACACCCTT
>CAZPPD010000801.1:0-3216 GCA_964588185.1 uncultured Alcaligenaceae bacterium
GATGCGAATTATGTTGACATTTTCGACGACATGTTGATTGGTCACAATGTAACCGCGGGGATCAATGATTATCCCGGTGCCCATGCCGTTCACCCGGTTTTGCTGCGGAGCCAGGGAGAATAAATCAGACGACTGCCTTTGCACGGTGCGTTCGCTATGAATATTGACAACGGCATCCTTAACCCGTTGAACAGCCCGAACAATCAGGTTGCGCCGGGCTTCGAGCTTTGATAATTGCCGGGTCGGAGCCAACAAGGGTTCCAGGTTGCCGGACCTGCTGGCAGGGCGAATTTCATCCGCAAAACTCGGAGTAACAGATAAAATAAATAGAATGATTGGAAGGATTGCGATCTTCAGATGGCGCTGGAATCTCATGATGTCCCCTGCAACGAAAAGCTTTACCCACCACCAGGAAGGAGTGTAGATGAGATGACGGGGTCCCGATTGGACAGTGCCCGCTTTCCCCTCACCCAGAAATTCGGCAGCTTTTCCCTTTCAACTAAAGGACCACAACCCTCCTATTTCATAAGGGACACTAATTTTGAACAGATCGCACCAAAAGAAGCAGCTTGACGGAAAGTATGAGTCTGCGCAATTAAAGCAATAATGGGGATCTTGCCAGGTTTTCCCAACTTTACCTAGATTGGTTTGACTTTAATCGGAAGGAACAAAGGATATGACCGACAAAACCCGTAAACAACAGCTCGAAGAAATGTTAACCCTTGAACCCGGCGACCCGGAATTGCATTACATGTTGGCCATGGAATATGTCAGCGAAGGGAATGACGAGGAAGCCATGCGGCATTTCCAGGAGATTAACACGAAGTTTCCGGATTATCCTCCGGCTTATCATATGGGAGGACAAGCTTTAGTTCGGTTGAACAAGATTGAGGAAGCAAAAACCCTGTTGCAAGCTGGAATTGCCACAGCCCATAAGGCGGGGAATGATCATGCCGCTGGGGAGATGGCTGAATTATTGGAAACCTTGGAATAATGCGGAGGCCATGAGGAGGTCACTGAACCCACTGCACCGAATGCTCAAAATCCTCTTCCTTCCATAATCCTAAACCAAGCATCCCGGCCAGAAGAATATGCTCCGGTTGCCGCCGATCAAAGGGTACCCCGGCATTGGTATTTATTTGCCGTTGATGTTCCAGTATTCCCGCCATGGTTGCTTCAGGTGTGGCCAATGCCAAAGCTGCCATTCGCGGAGAGCATTGGCGGGCAGGTTGATTGTTGAGCAGTCCCATTTGACTGACGGGGAGCCAACCCTCCAGCCTTCTTTTGCGATCGATGATGTCCCAGCAAACATGGTCCATGGCTACCGGGTCGGTTGCGAAGAACAGAGACCGTCTTGGCCACACTCCCCAGTGCCGGTTCCAAGCACCGGGGCCGCCCTCATAGACTCCAATCAAACCATCCATAATATGTAAGGTCGATTTTTGCCGCAGCATATCCTGGGCAACTGCGGTGGGAATGAAGGTGTTGCATTGATTGGGACCGGTTTGCTCACCGGTCAGGTTATAAATGCCGGCGATATGGCTGCGGGCAACATTATTGTTCATTCCATGTGACATATTCTTTAACGCCAAAGTCACCCCGGCGGACCGATGGTCTTTTAAACAGGGAATGGTGATGATCTTGTTCACCAATCGGGTAACAATCGCCGAGAGATGCGAACGATAGCGGCGGTCGTCTCTCCGATCATGGTGATTGCTTGCAAATCCCATCGAGACGTATACGTCCGGATCATAGCCAATTACATGCGGGTCTCGCTCGCGGGTATTGTCGTGACCATCAATGGCCACCTGAGTGTTGGAATACCGGGAAGAACAAGCATACCAACGAATTCCATCCATGGGCCGAGTGCGCATTACGGCTTCATAACCAGCACGCCGGAATTCATTGGCATAGCGTTCAAACACAATGATGTTGGCGGGTGGAACTCCGATGTATTTTAGGTTATTGACAATCTCGATTAGAACTTCGGGGCTGGAGATACTGGCGATTCGGGAACCGCGCTGCATGCCGACGGGGTTTACCTTGATCCCAATAACATCATCGCGAGCAAAAAGTCTGCTCCAGGCTTCCAAGGGGTGGTCCGCTCCGGTGAGGTTCTTCATTCCCTGAGCCATCATCGTTTTGACAGAGTTATTATCGATTTGATAACCAGAATCTACTGCATTTCGATTGCGGATTTCAACCACTCGCCCAGGATAAGGTCCGGGCATGCCGTATTCGGGATTTTCGACCTCATGGGTTTGTCCGGTGAAACGGTTGGGGTTCCAAAGATGTTGCCCCTTCAAGGCATACCAACCCAAGGGTGCCCCAACAGCGGCTCCCGTTGCCATTCCGGCCAGAAATCCTCGCCGGGTAATGCCACACCACCCGGATTTGCTTGTGTGAGAGTCCATTACTATCTCTTTGGGAGTAGGAGGTTTACTTACCAGTTGGATGGTAAACCATTTCCGGGGACATTTCCAGAATCAGGATTGGATTATGGAGAAAGGAATAAGGATGAGCGCAAAAATATATCCGGGCCCCCATTTCTGGAGGCCCGGGAACCAAGCATACTTTTCGGGTCCCGTCCATCCCTTCGGTAGCCTGGCAGCCTTATCCGCCCCCCCTCGGGCGGTTAAGAGCCCATAGCTTTGCGTCCCCGCCTCACGACGGGTTTGCCATTGTCGAGGATAGCCGTTCATTGTGAATGAATGATGGCGAGAAGTAATCCCGCCGGCTACATTTGAAACTTAGGTCGATTTTCCGGGTCGTGCAAATTTTTTTTGCCCAAAAAAATCTTTTTTAACCAGCAGCGGCGTTCAGAGCTTCCACGGCTTTGTCATAGTCGGGATGGCTGGTCACTTCGGACACATATTCGCTGTGAGTAATCTTGTTGTCTTTGTCCACGACAAAAATAGCACGGGCCAACAAAGGCAACGGCAGTCCTTCAATCAAGACGCCATAGTTCTGGCCGAAGGAATGGTTGTGGACATCGGACAGACTGGTCATGTTATTGATGTTTTCGCTGCTGCAGAAGCGCTTTTGGGCAAAAGGGAGGTCCAAGCTTACGGTGTAGCAAGCGACCTTATCTCCGAGTCCCGCGATGGAGGTTTCAAATTTCTTGGTCTGTTCGCTACAGACAGGGGTGTCCAAGGAAGGGACCACACTAAACAAACGGGCTTTGGCCCCACTTCCGGCCAAGTCCACTTTTTCCAG
>CAZPPD010000802.1:0-3214 GCA_964588185.1 uncultured Alcaligenaceae bacterium
TATAGTATCCTATCACCTACAAATTATTAGTTTTCCAGTCGCTTATGAGCCAAACGGATCGCTTCTGGTAACTTCTTCGGCAATTTCAAAGAAGAAAGAGATTGGTTGGGAGCCTTTTTGGTTTCAATGATTTGAGTGCCCGTCGCTTTTTTCTTAGCCATGAAAAACTCCCTGGCTTTTTGGTTTCAAAATTGTCGCAGGCCCTCCCGCAGAAAAATAGTATACAATAACCCACTAAAGTTGGAAGTTTTAACGACTGACTTCAGTTTTCTCTGTACTTAACCACTCCCAAAAAATTGGACAATCCAGGCAACCTGTACCGGTTTAAAGGCTTCGTGGAGAAATAACTACCACAAGAAAAAAGCAGTAAAGCAATATTTTTAGGACTTTGGCGAGGAATCAGCCGTTTCTAGTTGTGCCGGATGTTAATCCCAATTTCACAAAGGTGCCATCTGGTTTGTCATTAATGGAATTTCGGGGGAGCCGGAAAGGCAATCAGGCCTGGACTGCAAATAGGGGCAGATACCGGTTTGTACCCCATAGTTCGGGGCAACCTTGCAAAGGAGTCACGATGAAACGGACCATCATCATGATGATTGCTGCCTTCTTTTTGTTTGTAGGCAGTGGGACTGCACAGGCCGCAGGATGGGGCTTGCATTACGGTGGGTATCAACCTTGGTGGAACATTTTCGCAAAACGAACCCATGGTTTGACCCACGAAGAACGGCGTCTGCAACGCTTTTGGCACGACTATTACGATGCCTTGCGTCGCTACTATGACCTGCTCGACAACATCGACTGGGTTGCTTACTACAAGAACCACGGCTACCAAATCAACGGCGCTTGCGGCGGCGGTTACGGCTGCGGTCCTCAGCGAATCCAATTCGCTCCGGTATTCGTCAGCCCGACCATGCAATGGGCCGTTCCCAACAGCGCTTTAGGCGGTCCTCCTTCTTGTCCTCCCGGACCTCACCCAGCTATGTTTGGCGGTGGCCATTACCCCCATCACTAAATCAAAACGCACAAGCTTGTGATGACAAAGGGAGCAGACAGGGATGTCTGCTCCTTTTTGCATTTGGAGTACTACGCACTTTTTCCATCAACTGTTATCCGGTCCGATTGATTGCCCCATAGATTTCCCAGAGTATGTAAAGCGTTATACAGCCAATAAATAACTGTAGCATCTCCCTGTGCCGGTCGGCTTCCCGAGTTTCCGAGGTTGGAACGGATCCGCTCTACACTAATTTTCCCTACGGCATTTTATCAATGACTTTTTGCATTTCCGTTGCATCCAATGCCCGGCAAGTCTGCGTTTGCACATTCCCCTTTGATCCCAGGGCCAACATAACAGCAGTGGCCGTGTCCTCATCGGGAGCCTCTAAAACAATGAGCCCATCGAATGGCCCAAGAGTCCAGAACAGATCGGTGACCTTGACCCCCATTTTCTCTGCCTCCGACTTAAAAGAGTCAGCCCGTTTGCACGTTTCCTTGATTCGGGAGATTCCTTGCTCTGTAAACTTGATCGTGGCTACGAATTGCATGGTAAGTCCTCCTGTTAGTAACTTCCGCAGGGAAGGGCAAGCATAACTTAAAACCAGTGGTATTGTATTGATCTTAAAGACTCAAGAATGGTTTGTACAAAATTAGTTGGGAGGGGAACAAGAAAGGCCTGCGTAACTGTTGAGAGGAGCAAATAACCGAACTTGGGCGATTCCCTTCTTTGTCCCGTGTCCTCGGTCCCTTACGGGTTCCGGGTGGGACCGTTCAGCGTCAAACTTTCCAGGAAGCCATACCAGAATTGGTTGCGGTATTAAAACTAGGGCGATTAATGAATGTGGATGGAACCCGTTAGGGGTGGGGAACAGTTACTGATATTTGACGATATTATTTTAGAGCCATTGGCATGGCCTGAAGACAACAAGCCAAACAATTCCGGCAAAACCAAAACCAACGAATCGGGAAGAATCAATGACAACGTCAAGCCTCCGTACACCTTAAAGGTAGAGACCGTTGGCACAATCAAAACTGGTCTATTGAGAACGTCTGGCTTTACCCTAGACAACAAACATCTTTTCGAGTTAACCGAGAGAGGGAATGATGTTTTTCTACTGAAGAAACAATGGGGAGCGTTGTCTCCCTGGGCTCGAGGTGAGTAGCGCTGGACCGCCGGGAATCGTCAACTATCATTCGTGATGCCACGACAGTTTGGTAGTGCTTTTTGCAGTTCCTGTATTCCTTCGGCAGTCACGGTATCGCAGTTTACATCCAGATATTCCAAATGCGTGAAAGTAGCCAGCAGCTTCAGTCCTTCGTCTGTAATCTCATTACCCGTCAGGAACAACGTGCGGAGGCTGGTCAGTGGAGCCAAATGCTTCAAGCCTGCGTCGCCTACGCCAGTGCCGTCCAGGTATAGGCTTTTCAGCTTGGTAAACGGAGCCAAGTGCTCCAAGCACGAGTCTTGCACTTGGGTACGTATCAACACCAAGTCCTCTAGATTGGTGACTGGAGCCAAGTGTTTCAAGCCTTCGCCAGTCACTTGCGTTCTCCCCAGGTCCAGCTCTTGTATTTCTTGGAGAGTCTTGGGGCGTCCTCCGTCGATGGTTTTCGCTTGGGATAACCTATGCAGCAATCCGAGTTCGACGGCAACACGCAACTGCTCATCGTCTACAGGGTGGAGGAGCGTATGGAGCTTTCGCAGAGGAGCTAAATACGCGAGCCCGGTAGCTGTGAGGTTGCTTGTTGTCGTAAGCGTTTTGAGATTTGTGAACGTAGCGACCACCTTCATCGCTTCGTCGTCTATGTTGGTGCCGTATAAATCGAGCTGTTCTAACTGAGGTAGCGGAGCCATATGCTTGATGCCTTCCGTGGTCAGTTTGGTATAGCTCAGATCCAGTTTTTTGAGGTGAGCGAGCCCACCAAAGAGCCGCAAGTCTTCGTCGCGCACTTCGCTGCTACGCACGGATATTCCGATAATGGGATTACCTTCCAGTTTCTTGCTGCGAGAACAGCGACCATTCTTCAACTTTTTGAGAAAGGCGGCCGCTTTGTCGTCGGCGTTCAGTTCTTCTGATCTGTCGTGATCTGACATTGCGTTCTCCAACGTGATGTTGATTCAAAAAGGGGGGCAACTGGGTTCCCCAGACTCGCTGATAGGGGACCAGAATTGGTTGCGGTATTAAAACTGGGGCGATTAATGAATGTGGATGGAACCCGT
>CAZPPD010000803.1:0-3211 GCA_964588185.1 uncultured Alcaligenaceae bacterium
GAGGCAATCGATGTTGGAATTCTTGAGGAGAGGAAATCAACATAGGCGGGTAATTTGCCAACCCCTTTCACAGTCCTGATAAAGTATTTTCCAAGGAAAATTATTCTACCCATTATTCAAATTAATAACCAAGTTGACCGATAGCGGAATTGGCGAGGATTCCTTTGCCTTTTTTCCTTGGTGGAAAAAATAACGGCCGCTTCTTTTGAAACAGCCGCTACTTGTTTACTTTATTTTGACGAGTTACGCCAGCAATTCCGACAGTGGTCCATTTTGGTCAACATCTCTACCCACCAACGGGTCCGGGCGGCCGAAGAGGTTCACATCATCAGCACCAATCGCATGTAAGAAAGTGGTATACAAGTTTCCGATGGTCTTGTTGCCGTTGGCCCCATGTCCGGGGTATTCAATGTAACGTCCTGAATTGAGCCTGCCGCCAAGATTGCCGATCAGAACAAAAGGCCATTCCCAACAACGGGAGTGGTGACCTTCCGCTGCATCCGAAAGGTAGACAATAAGCGTGTTATCGAACATCGTCCCGTTGCCTTCCCGGACCGATTGCAAGCGCTGGATCAAGCGGGCAATCAATTCAAAGTGGAAACGCCGGATTTGGGTGCTCAGCTCAAAGGCATCGCGGCCATTAAAGTTGGCTCCGTGGCCGATGCTGTGCTTGCCGATCGTAATACCCAGGCCGGTAAACTTCACGCTGAAATAACGATTGCCGACCCCACTCGCAAGGGTCACAACGCTGGTTAGCCCGCTGATCAAGGCAGAGCTGGCAATGTCAAACTGAGCATCCAGCCGATCTGTCTCGACATCACTGGTAAACTTATTGGTGATCCGGGGAGCATTGCGGCGAAGCGTTTCTTCCATCTCCACCAGGCGGCCATGGCGCTGTTGCATGCTTTCAAATGCCCGTAAATATTCTTGCATGTTCTCGCGTTCGGGACCGCCGAAGGAATTCTCCACCCGGCGAATATCACGGACCATGTGGTCCAAAAGATTCCGCCGCGAATCAAATGCCCGCCGGGCATTTCCTTCAGCAGCTCCGCCAAACAGGGCATAGTATGCCAAATCCGGGCGGCATTGAGTGGGAAGGGCTTGAGCCGGTCCGGATGCGGAGCAATTGTAAACCATGGTGTGCTCCGGCCGGTCGGAAATCCCCAATCCGATCTGCGGGAAAACTCCGCGCAACCTTCGGCCCAGGGAATAATCTATGGTTTCATCCACGGGGGTACCGCTGCGGCCAACTCCGCCGCGAGGGTTATAGGCTCCCAATGCACCAAAGTCATTGGAATGGCCGCCACTGCACATTTTCCCGGAAAGCCCTTGGATTACCGTCAGGTGATCCTTGTATTGAGCGATCGGTTGGAGGGCAGGTGGCAATTCATTCCCGGTCAGGGAGCGATTCACCAATTCAGTTCGCCGCGAGGTGGCCGAATTGCCGGGAATCCGCGTTCGTTCGATACCGACCGGCTGAATTTGTTGCCAAGGCAACCCATTGCCTTCAACCACGAACACAAAACGTTTATTCCGAAGATCTGTTCCGGAAGCTTGTGCTTGAATTTGTTGCAAGACCGGTGAGAGGAGCAATCCGCCGGCACCAAGAGAGGCGCCTTTGAGAAGTTGACGTCGATTCGGATTCATTGAAGTCTCCAGGTGGGGTAGGAATTATGACCAATATTAGCATCTGCTCTGCATGCAGAAAAGTCAAGAAGGAATGGAATAATTTTCCGGCAATATTTTGAGGGATAAATGCTATTAGGTGAGTAAATATACTATATTCCCTTTCATCAAATAGGAAAAGCAAATTCTCAAGCCGCGATACAGGTCCGAAGGAGCAAATGCCCAAAAAGGCCAGAAATCAATAAAGTACCATTCCTTCTTCCCGTCTCTTTATGATTTCGCGGAGCATGGAACCCTAAACACTTGAAGAATCCCGAAATCCAGTGGAACACCAAACCCTGAGAATGCCGCGTTAACTGCGAAGTATTTTTTGGACTGCAACTATCCGGTGTAATTCTCCGGGTTTTTCCATTAACATTACGATAATCTACTTGCCGTTCCCATTAGCGTAGGATATTGCGGTTGCGAGAGATGGGGAATTTTTAAATAGTAAGTTTGGGCTCCCCCACAGCACTCGACCTTTCGCCAAGCGAGAAAGACAGGACCATGTCCACTACCTCAACCAGTTACGACACGATTCAATATCCCAGTTATCCTTATCCTGCAACCCATCCGGCTCATTTGGCTACAGTAGCCCGGTTTTTTGGGTTGGAATCTCCTGATATCCAGAAGTGCCGCGTGTTGGAGCTGGGTTGTGCCGGCGGTGGAAACCTCATGCCCATGGCCGAAGTTTATCCCGAAAGCGAATTCTTCGGCGTCGATCTTTCCAAGGCTCAGATTGAGGACGGTCAGAAAATAATCCAGGAGCTTGGGTTTAAAAATCTGGAGATCAAACAAGGCAACATTCAAGAATTGGGAGATGTCGGCACCTTTGATTACATCCTTTGCCATGGAGTTTACTCCTGGATTCCCGAAGAGGTTCAAGAGGCTGTCTTGGACGTATACCAAAAGCATCTTGCCCCCAACGGCATTGGCTACATCAGCTACAACACTTACCCCGGTTGGCATATGCGGGGCATGCTCCGCGAGATCATGTGTTTCCATGCCTCCCGCTTCGATCAACCATCTGAACAGGTCCGCCAAGCTCGAATGCTCCTTGATTTTCTGTCCAATGCCTTAACTTCGGAGAATGATCCATACCCCATACTCCTCCGCAAAGAAACCGACATGTTGCGCAACCTTTCCGATTCTTACCTCTATCACGAGCACTTGGAAGAGCATAACCAGCCATGCTACTTCTTCGAGTTCGCACAGCGCTTGGTCAGCAAAAATCTCCAGTACCTCGGGGATGCCAGCATTCCCACCATGATTCCCCACAATTTCAAAGATGAAGTTCGGGAAACTCTGCAGCGAGAGGCCGGGTCAATCATTGAAATGGAACAATACATGGATTTCCTGCGAAACCGCACGTTTCGCAGTTCCCTGATTTGCCACCGCGATGTAGAACTAAAGCGAAATATTGAACCCAGCATCATGCGTAAGTTTTATGCGTTTTCCTCGGTCCGGGAAATTCCCCAGAAGGAAGGCGAGGATGAATCCAGCAAAGTGGTCAACTACATTGCCTTGAATGGGGTTTCCATGGCCT
>CAZPPD010000804.1:0-3206 GCA_964588185.1 uncultured Alcaligenaceae bacterium
GGAGCAGACCATGATCAAAGACATTACACTTGGGTTGATCGTTTTTGCTCTTGTTGCAGGAGGTGGTTTGTTTGTCATCAATTCCACTTCGCAAAATAATAGTATTGGAAACAGCAACCAGCCGGATTCCCAAGTCCAACAGATTACACTAGCTGTATCGGGTATGACCTGAGGGGTCACCTGAGGGAAGAGGGTAAAACAAGCCCTATCAACCTTACCGGGAGTAAGGAAAGTCAATGTCAGTTTGAGCAGCAAGCGCGCGGTTGTGGAAATCAATAAAAGCGGGGCGAACTCAGATGACCTCCTCAATGCCCTCATGGATGCCGGGTACGGAGGTCAGGTAGTTCAGATTCGATAGAATTTACTCACTTCCGGATTTACTTAACGCAGGGTGGTCCCTTAAATCCGGAATGGTTTGTAATCGCTCGACAGCCTTGATTCCCGCAGGTTTTTTTAGAAAACCACTCTTTTGTGCCCTATGCAATGTGCGCGTTATGCCGGAACTAATTTGCTTCCAGGCCGCTTCATCAAAGGATTTCCGAAAAGCAGCGGTGGCTGCCCAGGAATTCAATGCCTTCTCCCATTCCTCTTTCCGAGCAAACAACTCTGCTCTACCCCAATGCGAGGTTCCCAGCGGTTTAGCAATCTCCCAAGGTACCGGTTTGGTTGTCGCCAGCGGCTGTAAAACCTTCACCGCCCGTCCGTACCACAGTAGAGCTTGATCCAAATCAGTGTCGTACCAAACATTGCCAAGGCTGGAGTGAGCGATGCCAACCTGAATGGCAAATTTCCGGTTCTCCGGAAACTCCTGGTGCAGGCGGTGGTAAGAATCCAAAGCTTGCTCATAATGGAGATTTGCCTTCTCGGTCAAAGAAGGTTTTTTCTTAGCCTCCGCGGAGCTGCGGATTCGATAGTAATAGTTGCCCAAGTTCAGATGAACATCGCCAAGCTCTTGGCGGAAGCTGGTGATGTTGGGGTTTTCTCTCGCCAGTTTTTCGCGGATCTCCAGGGCAGAAGTTAGTAGCTTTTCGGCGTGAAAATCAAGCTCCATACTGTAAAGAACCCCCAGATTGTTGTAGCTTTTCCCGAGATGGTTTTGGTACTCAAGGGAACGGGGATGTTCCGCCACAAGTTTTTTGTGGATCTTCAAAGCCTGATGGAGGTGGTGCTTGGCTCCAGAAAGATTAGTCCGGGACAACAACTGCGAAAGGTTGGTGTGGCTGGCGGCTACGTCATCCAAGAAGGTATCCTCCGACGGATTTGCTTGGGCCAGTTCTTGGTGCAGGGCAAGAGATTGAATTAAAGCTTTTTCAGCTTTTTTCAGCCAGGTCTTCTGCTTGGAGCCATCGGCCTCTTTCGCTTTTTTTAGGTAAATCAATCCAAGGTTGCCAACGTAGTCGCCTTTAAACTGAATGGCTTCGTTGTTCTCTGTGGAAGAAATACGATCCAAAGTTTTCAGAGCCGCCGTAAAATTCGAAATCGCATCCGGTTCCTTCCCCAGGATATGGAAACACTGACCTTTCCGCGCCTGGATCCGGGCGAATAGCAGCCGCTTTTCACTATCCAGATGAGACTTTCGCTCCTCTGCATCCAGAAGTTGCAATGCTTGATCCAAAGGCTTGAGAGCCGCTAAGGGATCTCCCAAGTCCCGGGTTACACCGGAAAGTTTGAAGAGGGTTTGGACCAGCTCCATCCGCATGCCGGGAATATTCTTTTGCTCCTGAAGAAACGACTCATAGTAATCATGAGCGGTCAACAATAGCTCCCGCCGCAGGGGCTGCAGACCGGGCTCGTTGAGGAGGCGATTCTCACTGACTTGGATGTAGAATTTATCCACCGCCTCACGAGCTTGGGCGAAATTCTTGCGGGCCCGGGCGGCTGCTTCGGCTGTTCGGGCTTTTTCTTGGCCGAGTAGGACATTACTCATTCCCAAGGCGATTAGACCGACAAACAGAACTAGCAGGATGGACGTCACCAAAGTTCGGTGCCGACGCGCCCACCGAGTCACGCGGACAATGATGGGATCCGGATAAACGGAAATGGGTTCATCAGCAAGCCAACGTTTGAGATCCTCTGCCATTTCAATGGCCGAGGAGTAACGCCCTTTAGGTTCTCGAGCCATGGCCCGCAAACAGATTGCTTCCAAAGAGGCTGGTACATCTTTCGCCAGCTCACGGGGAGTGGCTGGACTTTCGGTTTGGATTCGCTCCAGCATTTCGGAGACGGCTTGTTGGTCGCTCTTGTCTTTGCTCCGAATTAATGAGAATGGCGGCCGTGAGGTCAGCATCTCATATAAAATTGCTCCCAATCCATAAACATCAGTTCGGTGATCAATCCGGCTGACATCCCCGGCTGCTTGCTCCGGTGCCATGTAAGCCAAGGTACCCATAACCGCACCTTGCCGGGTTTGCTTGCTAAAGCAGAGGGAGTCTATTTCAATTTCCGTTAGCTCGTCGGCATTATCTTCCGAAGAATCTGCCTCCTTCATTGGGCTGAGCGAAGGTTTGGATTGGTCAGGAAGCCGACTTTGAGATGCCTCATCGGTTTCTTTCCCCTCCGTTACTCTCTTGGCCAATCCCCAGTCCAGAACAATAACCTGGCCGAAATCTCCCAGAAGGATATTGCTGCCTTTGAGGTCGCGATGAATCACCCCGCGGGAATGGGCGTAGCCGACCGCGTTGCAGACACTCACAAAGGCTTGGAGAAGGTTTGACCGGTCTAACCTGGTTGCTTGACCCTTGGTTTTCTTTTGGTGATATTCGTCGATGGCTTCGTTTAGGGTTTTTCCTTTTAGGAAGCGCATTACATAAAATGGAGCTTGGTTATCCTCATTCCCAGACAACTCGTAGATCGGCACAATACTCGGATGCTCCAACTGGCCGGTTATTCGCGCTTCGCGATGAAATCGCTGCCGCGTCCCAAGTGAGCCGGCGGTGTCCGGGCGGAGTTCCTTGAGGGCAACTTCCCGCTTGAGTCTTTGGTCCTGGGCAACCCAAATTCGGCCAATTCCACCTTGGGCATGAATGCGGAGGCGTTGATAATGATTGGCAGCTTGTGTGGTTTCGGTTTTAACTCCGGATTTCTGAAATAAGTCGCGGATGCGAACATTCTCCTTGGGTTTTTGCGGAGGCGGCGGTAGGGGTTGAAATTCCTGCTTGGTCGAATCCACCACCGAAGAATCTGCCTCATCTTTTTCCGTGGACGGC
>CAZPPD010000805.1:0-3206 GCA_964588185.1 uncultured Alcaligenaceae bacterium
GTGGAAAAAGCGTTGGAGGAACATGGATACCGGATTGGTTCCGATTTCAGTTCATCCAAGATCGGAGCCAAAATCCGCCAAGCACAATTGGAGAAGATCCCTTATATGCTGGTCATTGGGGAAAAAGAGCAGCAAGCGGAAACCGTGGCGGTGCGCGATAGGGTAGATGGCGACCTAGGGGCAATGCCAGTCAATGAATTATGCCATCAATTGGACAAAGAAATCCAGGAAAAGCGGATCCGGCAGGTGAGTACTGCTACAGTGGGATTAAGTGATAGTGGGGCGAAGTTTGGGGAATGATTACATCCTGTTATCAGCTAATTTCATGCTAATTTAGCATATTTGGCATAGCTTTCCACCGAACTGCCCGAACGATCTTTTTGATAAAAAATCGAGGCTAATTTAACGCAAAGAAAATTGGGAGAACCTCAATGAATCAAGATTAATCAGGACTTCCCTGCCTTCCACTATCAAATAATTTCCCCCAATACTTGGCGCGAAAGGCAGGGAGCATGTACTCTATGTTTGGAAATTGATTCTTATCCAAGGAGTGCCGCGTCATGACGACGAAACCGAGCAATAAACTCAACTTTAAGGATCGCCTCTCCCGACTCAATTTTTCCCAAGCCTGCCGTCTCCTCGGCGAAAATGGTAAACACCTCATCAATCAAGGCGGCAAATACGACATCAATTTTGCCGACCAGGTATTTCTCGGCAACGACCTCTTTCGGCTGAAACTCAGTGATGCGGTCGTTACGATCACGTTGATGGCGAAAGCTCGCCTTCGGCTTCATTGGAATTGCACCAGATGTCAACTCCCTTGCGAGCATGCAGGGGCCGCCTTTTCGCTGATACTGGGCGAAACCTGAAGCTCCGGTTGACAGGACCCAACAGGACGAAGTTCGCGAAAAAACTCGAGTATATTCCCACCCTTTACGGGTGACCGCAGCGGGCGGCGAACTCCTCGGTGCCGTATTCAACTTCTTGGGAGAATTGGTTGGGCAAGATGCCTCAACCCCTGCACCGCCCGAAGAGGTAGTCAACAACCTATGTGACTCGCTGAGCAAATGTGTCGAAGAAGACGGCGAAGGCCGGCAACGCTTATCCATCACTCTCCCTAATGGGGATACCCTGAATAACTTGGCAAAAACCCCCGCGCATCTGATGGGAGCGAAGTAGTATTTTAGGTGTGGCATTTGTGGCGTATGGCATGTCTTAGGTGGGCACAAAAGAGTTTGCAATTGTCGGCGAATCTTAGAAAAGCTGGAAATTTAGAAACCTCTTCTTTTGGTTTTTACCGGCTCGACTTTGATTACGAAATGGTTGTCCCCTGCTTTTACGGTTCGGTCCAGTCCGGATGTAGAAGCCTTGAAGAACTTCGGAGCCACTCTTCGCACTCGTTGCAGGTGATGCAAGTGATCCGGGTGTCTTTCGGCAACAATCATTTGTACCACACTGATCCGATAATCTCCGGGAAGGGCCCCTTCAGATTCTGCAGTTTCAAGGTTGAATCTGCCATCCGAACCGATTTTTCCGCGAGCTGTTTTGCCCTCTTCCTTGGGGGAAAATTCAATTACTCCGGATGTAACCGGCGAACCATCTGTAAAGACGACTTTTCCTGTTACCGGCCAAGTTTTCTCTTTACTGCAGCCGAAAACGGTCAGGAAGACTAGTAGCAAAAGTATTTTGGGATTCATTTCTTGCCCGTCCTACCAGTCTGGAATAATGGTTTGGTCGTTTCGATTGCACAGCAAACCCAACAATTCACTGCTGACATGGGTATGAATGGACTGGACATTGCCGTCGGCAAAGGCAAAATTGCAATATCCGGAGTGCCAGCTACCAAAGGCATAGAGCCCCAGCCCGGCCACATCATCCTGAGGACCGCTCGCAAGAGGAACGCCCTCCCCGCCAACTCGGGTGGAATGGTAAAAGCGGCTGCCATCAAATATAGGAGCATTATCCGGCCCAATAGAAAGCTTGCCTTCCGGAATATGCAATTCTCCCACCAATATGGTATTGCTGGACCCGTCTTTGATGTGCTCCAGTCTGATTCGGTCGGCCCAACGCACCGGCCGTCCATCCCGGCAGATGCCCCGGCTGGAAATAATAACTCCGGTACCGTTTCCTCCCCAGTAAAAATCAGTGGGCAATCCGGCTGACCCTGGGGATAGGTCACCATGGTTGCCGGCATAATCGCCAACCGCCCCCCTTAATACCTTTGATTCGGGAAAGGAACACCCACAAGGCAACTTGATGTATTCCACGGTATCGTCTTCGGCGATTGCATTATCAGACGACCTTCGAGCCGGACACAAATAGCTGGGGACAACATGAATCCTCGTCCGCATCATATGCTTACTGTATTTCTTCGAAAGATCCCATTTGCGATAGGCCGCCTCGTGTTCGAGATATGGAAATAGTCGCACCAACCAGGATGGTTCATTCCCGCCACAGGAGAGATAATCCGGATCCTCTCCGGTTGGGCGGACCGCAATTCTGGCGGGTGGAAAAGCTTTATTCGCCTCGTAGAAACTGAATGTAGCTAAAGCAATCTGCCGCAGGTTGTTCTTACACTTCAGGGACCAAGCCGATTCACGAACCTTCTGAACTGAAGGAAACAACAAAAGGACGAGTATTCCAAGGATTGCCACAACGACCAACAGTTCAATGAGGGTCATTCCTTTTCGTAAAGAAATACCAGCCTCTTTCACCTTGGGTGAAATCATCATGGAATCTCGCATTATGATTTACCGGAGGAGTTGCCGGGAGAGGAGACAACCATTTCCCAAGGGAAGAAATTAATTGTCTCCCTGCTCTGCTCCCTCCTGTTTTTGCACCTGGTCCAAGTCTTCTTTTACCCTGCGTTCATTTTCCTCATTCTGTTCGGGTAGAGGGGGTGCTGCTCCCGGTCCGCAGCCGACTGCGAACATTATTATTCCCTTTAGCAAAATGCTGCTGGAGATCTTCCGAACCATGAGTGCCTCAAAAATCGATATTTATATCATTGTTGTCATTGCGTTGATTGAGGTTTTTGAACACCGTCAAGTTGATATCAAAGGGAATAAAGTGAATTGAGGTATCGGCAAACACGGCATTAAAGCCATCGTCATGGGCCGAGCCGAAATGCCAGGAGGAATTAGACCCGGGATAAGGATGGCTGGAATCATGTTTGGGTTGGTGTCTTCCCGAACGCGTAACATCCC
>CAZPPD010000806.1:0-3203 GCA_964588185.1 uncultured Alcaligenaceae bacterium
GAGCGGCGACGGTCATTTTGTCGCCTTGAGATTCGGATTGCTGAGCCACATAAGCAAAGCCACCGAGCAGGCCGATTATGGCCAACACTAATCCGATGCGAATTATTTTCATTTTGGTCTCCCCCAAAGGTGTGATTGCGAAGTTTCCAAAGACAAGTTTCGCAAGAAGGTCGTAGGAAGGCAAGGAGATTGGGATGATAATTTTTGGAATGCCGGGATGCAATAAAAAACGCGAGCAAAAGGACTCTCTTGCTCGCGTTTGCATTGTGTCACATCCGAATTACTTTTCGGTATCATCGGCAAACCCGGCCAACCGTTGGCTTCGCATGGGCTGGCGAAGTTTAATCAACCCGCGGGCTTCGATTTGACGGATTCGCTCCCGGGTAATCCCGTAAGTTTTGGCCACTTCATCCAAGGTTCGTGGTTGACCGTCGCGAAGACCAAAGCGTAGTTCAATCACTTCTCGTTCCCGCGGAGTCAGTGAGCGAAGGACCTCGGCAATTCGTTCCCGTAAGAGGGTTTGGTCTACTTCAGAGCCCGGGTTGGCTTGATTGGGGTCATTAATGAAATCCCCCAAAGCCCGTTCGCCATCGCCATTCAAAGGCTCATGCAAACTTACCGGTTGACGAGATACAGCTCGAAGCGACCGGGTTTCCTCCGGAGTTACCCCGAGGCTGGCTGCGATTTCTTCCACGGTAGGCTCTCTACCATGTTCGAGAGAAAGTTCATTTCGCACTCGTTCGATGGCCGCCAGTGTTCCAACTTGGTGGCAAGGAACACGGACAGTCCGGGCATGGTCGGCAAGGGCTCGCTGGATTCCCTGGCGAATCCACCAGGTTGCGTAGGTGCCAAACTTGAAACCCATGCGGTGTTCATACTTGTCGACCGCTCGCATCAAACCCCGATTCCCCTCCTGGATTAAGTCGGCGAATGCTAATCCTCGACCGCGATATCGCTTGGCAATGGCTACGACCAAACGTAGGTTTCCTTCGGCAAGATCCCGGCGGGCTCGCTGGTAACGAACCTGGCGGCGTTTGATAACCGGCACCAAGCCTTCCAAGTCTTCTTTGGTAGCTTGGGTGGAAAGCATCAAATCTCGATATTCTTTGGTAAGCCGGGTTTGTTCCTGACGTCCAGCCGAAGAGCGGTTACAAGCATTTATCTTGTCATCCAGTTCTTTCATCTGGTCGATCCAGAGGGGCAGATCCTGGACAAATTGTTCCAAAAGTTCAGTTCGTGGGGAAAGTTCCTCTGCCAAATTGATGGCTTTCTTCATCAAACGGAACAATCGCCGTCGAACCCGGGCCCTACCCCCATCAGAACGGGTTCGCATCAAAGCCTTGAACTCTTCTTGGGCTTTATCGATGACATGGGTCAAGGTTTTCAAATTATGCGGCATGCGGGAAAGAATTTTTTCCCGGCTGAGATTCAGACTGGTAACCACATCAATCGTTGGGTCGACCGCCAGCGTTCCCTCCATTACCCGCTTAAAAGTCTCACGAACTCGGGTCAAGGTCAGCCAGTTCCACAAAGCAGCACGGCGGAAGCGACCACGTTCGCGTTCCAACTTGCGGGCCAAGGTTAATTCTTGCTCACGGTTCAATAATGGAATCGCACCCATCTGCCGCAAATACAAGCCCAACGCATCATCCGGGCCGCTGATTGCTTCAGGGTCCAGCCCATCCATTTCATCCGAATACTCCAGCAATCCGGAATCGGAGTATTCGGTCTTGGGGGCATTCTTCGGCTTACGCCCAGGTCGCTTAGAGATTGATTCGTTGCCTTTTCGTGTTGGTTTGGCGACTGATGCCTTTTTCGAATTTTTCATTAAACGTTTCATCTTGAGGACTCAATTGTTTAGTGAACGCCTTTTTAATTAGACGCTTTTTTCCGGCTTTGGGTTCAAACCAGGAATGATGAAATTGATATGGAGCACTGCTCCAAACAGTAATTAGGAATTTAATTCGTAAATTATTCTACGATCCAAAATTACTCAAAATCTCAAATTTTCGTTGAAAAGCACAAAAATAGGCCAAATAAATCTGATCAATCCCCCATCTGTAACACAAAAGGGAAATGAAAGATTAATGATGTACTCCTTCTATAGAGGTAAAGGAGTACACATATTCATTGTAGGTAACCACGCCGACAAAAATCGTGCTTTTGATAGCCAAGATGCGATTTTTCTGATGACAGACCCCCTTGTCATATATTCAGCATCCATACCTTTTGGGCAGGCTCACAATTAATAGCCTATTCTAGAATTTGATAATAAGGCGGCTAGGGGGACAGTTGGTTTCTTTAAGATTTTTGTGAATGCGAAGTTGGGATTAGTTGAATAGATATGGATTTGTTGACAAAAAAGTCATTTTTGGACCACTAAATTGGCCATGGTTCGGCGTAGTAATTGGATTCCCTGTTCCGTAATCCGCGTACTTGTAACGTTCAGCATTTGCAGGGAATTTAAGCCCTTTATCTTCATCAAACCGGCATCGGTAACATTGGTTCGGGAAATATCCAGTCGGATAAGATTCTTTAACTGGCCAATTTGCTCTAGCCCCTGATCGGTAATCTTTGTCTCTCCCAGATTCAGAACTTGAAGATCTGGTAGGGATTTCACCTGAGAAAGCCCTTTATCCGTGATTTGTTTGGGCAGGCTGAGTACCTTCAGCTGGCGAATGCCGGAAATGAATTCCAACCCCTGATCGGTAACTCCGGTTTCCTTTAAGTTCAGCTCCTTTAGGTAAGGAAGTTTTGCCAAGTGTTTGAGACCCGGACCTTTAACATTCTTCATCCCATAAAGATTCAATTCCGTTAAGTTTTCGAGTTCTCCCAGCGGGACTAAGCCGGCATCGCCGGTTTGGTCCGGTAATTCAAGCTCCCTCAGCTGTTTCAAATCTCTCACAAAGGCCAACCCGGCGTTCGAAACTCCCGTTCGGCTCAAGTCCAAAAATTTCAGATTAGGCATCTTTCCCAAATATTGGAGACCCGGTCCTTTGAGTTCGGGAAGATTTCCCAGCTTGAGTTGTTCCAATGAATGCAAGTTCTTCAGATGGGCAAAACCTTTGTCTCCAACACGAGTGTTCAACAGGTACAATTCCTTGATTTTCCTAAGATTCTTAATATAGGCCAGCCCGTCATCATCCACACCCGTGTATGCCAGATCCAATTTCTGCAGGCTTTCCATCACCTGCAGGTTGGCC
>CAZPPD010000807.1:0-3202 GCA_964588185.1 uncultured Alcaligenaceae bacterium
AACTGTGTGGCGAATGTCGGTGGCTTTCACCGGTTTTCCATTTGACCAAAAGGCGTTGGGATCTAACCTCAGAGTGATTTTGTCGGAACCCAGATTGGGTAACTCGGCAGCTAGTTGGGGTTGATAACGGAATCCCCAAACCGGGTGGTTTTCGGGTACTATCAAAGTTTCAAATTGTAATTCGACGGCCAGCCTTTCGGCTAAGCGAACCGCAGTAGCCGGGGAAAGATTCTTGGGAAAATGGTTAACCCCAACATTCAGGATGGAGTACTTTCCCTCTAATTTCAGGATTTGGTCTTGAGCATCGGACAGAGTGGGAGCCAACCTGAGAGCTTTGTTCAAGATTACCGTTTTTTGTTCTTTGCCGGCCACTTTGGATGCTTGAGTTACAAGGTCTTGCGCTTGATCTAAAATCTGCTTTCGTAAGGCTTCTGTTTGGGAGGATCGGGGCAACGTTTGTTCGATCCTGGGAAGAAGATTAGCTGCTTCTTCGAAGCGGCCATTTTCCGTCAAGTATTCGGCATAACCCATTTGAGTTTGGGCTTCCCGTTTTTGCAAGGACGAGTAGGTCTGTGATAATTCGTTTGCCACAGCCAATTCTTGCTTCCAGGCTTCGTCGGTGGTTGGGATCTTGGCCAAGGGGCGAAGGAAGGCTTTTCGGGTTTCCAACAATTCTGTGTCTAATTTCTCTCGGATACTTTCCCAGGGATCGCTTTCCTGCAAAGGGTGTTTCCTGGTTTGCCAATGGAAACGCAGGACGGCAACCAGGATTTCTTCCTTTAGACGAAAATTTGGGGAGTCCTTTCCCTTAAAGATTTTGCTTACCTCTTCCAAGGCAATAAGTTCAAAGGGTCGCCACTTTGAAATTTCCGTTTTTTCTAAGGCTAATTTTTCCGTTCCCGTTTTGGTGAGTTCCTCGATTTCAATCTTTGCCGCGAAGTTCGGCGGGGAGTGGATATAGCGCGAAACCGGTTTGACGCGAAGTTTTTTGTTTCCTGCCAGAGAGAGCGTTATTTCATCGAAAGGGATTGCTAACTTCTGATATAGGGGGCCAAGTTTGGCGGGAACCTGTTTGCTGCGGGAGGAAAAGTCTTTCAGGTTGGCAGTTCGATTTAAGCCAATGAATTCTCTTTTTGGCGGCTCTTTCTCGCCCGCCCGAACTGAGGATGGTAACAAAAATGAAATCCACAAACTAATGATCAAAACCTTCCAGGCCATAGAACTGCTCGATTTCAATGTTAACCCATCGGCCAACGTAATCCTTTGGGATAGGCATTCTTGATAATTCCTTTAGCCCGTTTACCCCAGCCTATAGGATACCCGGAAACACAAATTAAAACATATCCTTCTTCCCCCGGTTCTTTCAATGGATGGCCTTGCAAGTATCGGATCAGCCGTTCATCTTCTGGGAACATGTCCAGGGAATTGGGGACACGTGCTTTGGTTGCGGTTAGTGCCAGACTGTGAGAAGGTTCAAATCGTTCCCGTTGGATGGTCCCCAACCACAAACCGATTCGAACCACCTTCAAATTTTGGGTTGGAGGAAGACCCTGCGGGACGGCGTAAATTTGATTCTTTACATCCGTTAATTGGGATTCTTCCACAATCTCCAGTAAATTGAGTTCGGTAAGGAAATTTCGGACCAATTGGTGCTGCCGGTTTAGCAACTTGGGAATGGGGGATTGGGGCTTCCATTTCGTTTCTGTCCCGGACTCTTTTCGGAGTAAGGCAACAAAGTGTCCTTCCCCAAGAATTCTATGCGGCCAAAAACGGCAGGTGTTGGTTAAAGCCGATGCTGTTGCCCCATGGCCCCATTCCGGACGGCCGGGAGATGATCCTACCAAGTGAATTTTTTCGAGATGAAAATCCGGTTGCTGGTCAATGAAGTGGGAAATGACTTCTTCGTTCTCCTCCGCAGCAAACGTGCACGTACTGTACACAAGATGTCCTCCGGGCTTTACAAGTGACCCAGCGGTGTCAATTAATTTCCTTTGCCTTTGACTGCACCCTTGGACAGCTTCTTCGGACCACTGAGCGATGGTTTCCGGAGATTTGCGGAACATTCCTTCTCCCGAACATGGGGCGTCAACGAGAACTCGGTCAAACATGCATCCCCATCTTTCGGTTAAGCGGTCGGGTGTATCATTGGTTATTAGTGTTTGGCGGCTTCCCCAGCGTTCGAGGTTGCCGGCGAGAGCCTTGGTCCGTTTCTTCTCGACTTCATTGCAAACCAGGATTCCCTTTTCGCTCATTAACGAGGATAAGTGCGTTGCCTTCCCGCCGGGTGCTGCCGCCAGGTCCAGGATTAATTCTCCCGCCTTAGGGGAAACGATTTCGGCCACTGCCATTGCCGAGGGTTCTTGGAGATAAAACAGACCTGCAGAATGATAAGGATGTTTTCCCGCTGGAATGTCCTTGGTCACATAAAATCCGGAGGGGCACCAAGGAATAGATTTTAGCTGCCATGGGACCAACTCCTGAAAGTGGGCAGGAGTGATTTTCAGGTTGTTTACTCTCAATCCTGAGGTTGGCTGGTCTTGGAGAGCTTGGAAGAAATCTTGAGCTTCGGGACCCAGAATTTGTTGCATGCGAAGAAGGAATGGTTCGGGAAGCATGAAGTTTAGGGTCCAAGGGAGGTGCGGCTGAATTCTGCCGAATCCAGCAAACAGCTACTGTTTTTTATTCATGGATTGGAGGACTTTTTGGAATTCCGGATTGTCCCGGAGAAGAGAAAAATCTCCTGCGGTTTTTAAGTGATCCGCATCCTTGAATCCGGATTTTAATGCACGTTGCAAATAGGCAATGGCCAAGCCTTCATACTTGGGTAAAAGGTCTGCCTTTTTCTCTTTGGTCAGGCCAGCATCATTTTGAACTTGTTCCGCTGAAAGGCAGAGAATTCCTGCAATCTTGACGTAGGATTCTGCGGATTCAAAAATCTTGGTTTCTGCTTTTTTTGCGGCGACGTAAAGCTCTGCGGGATTTTTCAGGGCCAGTTGCGTTTGCAATAAATTAACAACATACTTACGGAGGTCTTCTTTATTTTTAGGGCTGTCTATTAAGTCCACGGCTTGAAGTTGATGGTTTACTGCTTTTTCCAAAAATTCTTCCGATTCCCGGATTTTTCCATGCTGCTTGAGCAGACCAGCCAGGAAACTCGACGTGGACGAGGAGGAAGTAAAAAGCAATGGTGCGTATCCCTTGG
>CAZPPD010000808.1:0-3202 GCA_964588185.1 uncultured Alcaligenaceae bacterium
ACCTCATTGGCAAAGTTGATGGGCAAGTCCTCGACGATATTGGCAACCCGGACTGTTATCTCTGCGGTTTTCTAGGCGGCAGTCACCTTGATTGTTGCCGTGCCTTCTTTTTGAGAATAAACCCAGCCGCTGTCATCAACGGTAACAATATCCGAAGGAGATGCCGCGTATTTGGCGGCTCTGGTTAAGTCAATTTGCTTTCCGTCGGAAGACACCCCGGTGACCAAGAGTTGTTGGCTGGAATCGCGGCCGGCGAGGGTGAGGGCACCTTTGTCGGCTCTTCCTGTCTCGATGGAAATAGATTTTATTGATTGTGCTGAAACCAGGTTCACACAGAGGAAGAATGCCGGCACCAGAATCAGGCGTGAAAGAGAACGCAACATAGCAGTTCCTTCTAAATCGGTAGGAGTTTTTGAATCGACATTTCGGAGAAAGCCCACGATGAACTCATGGGCTCGTTTATTTTCCACATTTAAAACCAAGAATTTTAGCCGACCAATTCGCGGATAGGTGCGTTGTTGGCCAGGAATCGGACCACATCGGAGGGCAAGCCGCGAGCTACACGAAGCTGTCCCATGTCAAAGACGGTGTGCATAATGGTAGACAGCAAATTATTAACGGTGTAAGGATTCGTAGCAGGCCGGTTTCCTTGGCGATCGGATTGACCAATCACTTGGCCCATTTGCAAACCGCCGCCGGCAAGAGCCAGAGGAGTGAGGTTCGCCCAGTGATCCCGGCCTCGTTTGTTGTTTTTCCGCGGTGTTCGGCCCATTTCCCCGGTGATCACCAGAAGGACGTCATCACTCATACCGCGTTCTTCCAAGTCCGTCAGGAAGGTGGAAACCACGTGATCCACTGCGGGACCTAAGCATGGCATACCGTCGTCGATGCCGAAAGCGTTTCCATGCATGTCCCAACCGTAACTGGTGACCGTGACAAATCCGCAACCGGCTTCGCAAAGACGCCTTGCCAACAGCATTTGCTTGCCCAGAGCGATCGGGGAAAACTCAGGAATCCGCCGGGCATTCCGGGACTGTTTTCGCAGAACACGTTCGGGAATGCGGAAACGAGTGGTGGTATCATACCTCGCTACGGTTTCGGGTCTTTCGTTGGAAAGATCAAATGCCTGGCTGACACCGCGAGTGATTACATTGAAAGCTTGTTGCTGATAGCGGTTGAGTTGTTCGACATTTCCGGATCGATCCAGACCGTGTTGCAGATTGCTCAGCTGATTCAATAAAGCTCGCCGATCATTCAAGCGGTCTTGGGGAATGCGAAGTTCCATATCCGTAAGCAACCCGCCGCTTGGTGCCGGATTGCGATTGCGATTGCGGTTGCGGTTGTTGTTGTTATTTGCGGCAACCGGGGCGCTGGGAACAAACGGCCTGTGTTCGGGAGAAAGGCTTCCGGTTGCCAAGATTTCCTGGATGGAATTGTTTAGCCGGCTGTATTCAGCACCCATGGCCCTTGGAGGAACAAGAATATTATTAGGCATGCCGGTTCGCTCATTCGAATTCCCCGCCAAAACGGTGTACAGGCCGCCCATTGGAGCTTGGGTGGGATTGTTTCCGCTGATGACCAAATTTCGTCCGGTACGATGGTTGCCGGAACCGACTCGGAAAGAGCGAACAAAGGCCAACTTGTCAGCCATGGCTCCCATTTGCGGGAAATGGGTTCCCAAGGTTACCCCCGGCAACCGGGATTGCGTTTCACCAAAATAGGTGCGGATGTTATCCGGAGCGTCCATCTTGGGATCAAAGGTTTCAAACTGGCTGGGTCCACCGTAGAGGAAAAGGAAGACAACCGATTTGTTTCTCAAGAAGCTGCCGGATTCAGCTGCTTGGGCTTTCATTTGCAAAAGGCCGGGCAACGTCAAGCCGCCTAAACCAAGTGCCCCGATTTTCAACATATCCCGCCGAGTTACCCCCTCGCAATCTCGGCTGAAGCCCCCTGTAGAAATCGTAAGCATTACCCAACTCCTAAATTGGTAGTATTTGGAACATGTTATTTGGTTGTTTCCCTGGTGGTGGAAAATGGAATGAATATTGGCGAGATTATGCTTAAGTTTAATCTTCCGAAACGGAAGTACAACAACAATCTGTTGAAAATCTTGGTTTGTTTGAAGGCGGCAATTGTCCCAGCCAATATTTTGCCTGAAACTTTAACCCCGTCCGGTTGGGATAGTTCCGTTACAACGAAAATAATTTTCCTTTGCCCGCTTCCATATCCTCCCGAGGAAGGATTGCTACTTTAATATATGTGACGTTGTCATTTTTGGAGCAGACTATGTCCACAGATTCCCCTTCCACTCCCCAGATTCCAATCCCAAAGAAGTTAAAGAATAACTGGGGTTGGTTTTTGGCGCTTGGCATAGGCTTGGTATTTTTTGGGGCGGTCGGCCTTGGAATGCCCCTTATTTTTACGGGAATCGTGATGACCTTCGTGGGAGTTGGTTCGATCATTGGGGGAGTTTCAATGATCGTTCACTCCTTTTCCGTTTGGGGTTGGGGCGGATTCTTTCTGGAAATAATGTTGGGAGGACTCTACTTTCTTGCCGGTCTGTTAATGTTGGTTCATCCTTTGGAAGTAGCCTCAATCTTCACCCTTTTCATTGGCATTTCGATTTTGATCTCCGGAATCCTGAGAGTCATCTTATCTACGCAAACCCGGAAAGTCGGTAATTGGATTTGGATTCTATTAAGCGGCGTGATTGGGATTATTTTGGGATTTCTCATAATCCTTTGGTGGCAAAATGTGGGATATGTTTTCATCGGCATCCTGGTGGCAATTGAAATGATTCTTCATGGGTGGACTTGGATCATGGTTTCACTGGCGGCTCGCACTATTCGAATCGAAAAACCCCAAAGTTCATAATCTGCCATTTTTCCACAGCCTCACCGACTGCCTTGCCTACCCAGCCTTTCTATTTCTTTGTCGTCCCCAATTCGGTTATCTCCCCTTCGAATGAGGAACTCCTTTTTCTCCTCAGGTTTTCTTAAAAGAAATGATTTCCCAGATTTATTTCTTACTTTTGGTAAAAAGTTCCCGATAACTCTGGCCAATCTTGGGTAGGACTCTTATCTACACCAATTGAACCTCTTTTATTCTTTTCAAGAAATGGCAGTGGTTGGGGAAAAACTGTCTACCAATTTTCTTTAAGGATATCATCTAACTCCTGAAGAAAAGCGGGGGTCTAATCCAT
>CAZPPD010000809.1:0-3194 GCA_964588185.1 uncultured Alcaligenaceae bacterium
CAGAAAATCGACGATTTCTTGTTGAATGGGTTGAGCGACTGTTACCTTTGGTGGTGGGGGCGGGACAAATTCATTTCGTGATTGGCAGCCGGCCGGGGCTGCTGCGGCCAAAAGTACTAGGAGCAAACGACTCCGATAAAGCATGTACTTTGTCGCCATGACTTGAAACTCCCTGGTGTTCGTCTTGTTGATCATCTATTTTTGTAAGCTACTCAATTTGGCTTCGGGAAATACTTCTTTACGACTTTTTAGCGGCTAAAGTACCGTTATTACCTTGTTGCTCTTCCCCGAGACACAAATTTGCCCGCACCATCTCCAACAAATTCTTGAGGGTCTGTATTTGTTGATCCGTCATTCCCCGAGTGGCCCGAGTGCGAATGCGTTTGGCAGTGCGAACAATTTTGTTCCAAATTTTGTTTGCGGCGGGTAATGGCTTAACAATCTTTCGGCGTCGATCCCCGGGGAATTTCTCCCGAATCAGAAACCCTTCTGCCTCCATGCGATCAAGAATGGGCACCAGAGTCGGCGGTTCAATATTCATCCGCTGCGCCAATTCAACTTGTGAGAGACACCCTTCCAGAGCTACCCACCCTAAAACCTGGCACTGGCGGTAAGTAATTCCCTGGGGAATTAATTCGTCGTTCATAACACTGCGATATAAGTGTGCTGTCAGACAGATCCAGTGTCCTGCGTCATTGTGAAAATCGAAGTCAAGCATGCTGGAATAATTGGTTAGGATTCTATTAATTAGGGTACTAATTAAATTATCACAGGGTATTTCCCGGTCAAGAAATTTCCGGTGGGAAATTGAGAAGAGATTTATAGAGAGCGGAATCCAAGCTGGAAAATTCTTGGCTTGAGTGGAGTCCTCGCCGGTGCTGCCGATGAGGAAATCATTGCCGGTATCCCCTTAATCTGATCATTTCCTTCGCTGACGCTGAAAACTGGGAACAAACTCGAACAAGAACTCCAAGACTTGGGCTGTTAAAATATTGCCGGAAGGTTTTGCAACAAATGTATTATGAAAAGAAAATAAGGTTGAATATTGTAAAAATCCTGGACAATGGCACTAGAGTTATTACAATCGATGATTATTCCATTCAAAACGGAAAAAGATTTTACTGAAAGGTATTCCAACTAGGAATATCCCCTTGGCTCGCTTTGGTCAAAGGATTCCTTCCATCTCAAGAGGAATCCTTGAGGAACTCGCAAACAAAATAAACCTCCATTCTATTAGGGGGTATTTCTCCGTAATTGAACAATTTCTTTTTGGAATAACCTTTAATTCCTTTTATGGAGCCGTGCTCGATATGAACCCCTTCCATCAATTTCTCCTTCGTACCAAGAATAAGAAATCCAAAAATCTTTCCTTTTATTCCCAAAAATCAAAATGGTGGAAAGCCTTTCTGAATCTGGAAACCTTGGAGGACCGAGTTGTTCCCGCCCTTCCCGGGTCGGGGTACGAAACAGAAGTTCTAGCCGACAATCCTCTTGTCTATTACGGGTTTGAGGAAACCAGCGGCATGACTGTCGCCAATATCGGCAGCGAAGCTGGAAATGACGGAACGGTAGTTAGCACTGCAGATACGGATCTTAATGTATCGGGTCCAACTTCTTCCCTGGGAAGTGCCGCTGGATTCAACAACAGCGGAAACACCGGAATTACGACTCCATTCAGCCTTAACGTACTTTCCAACCAATTCACCATAGAAGCTTGGTTTAACTCAACGGTTAACCAGGATGGCAGAAGTGGTATCGCTGGTCAGAACGATGCCTATGAATTTGGTTTGATTAACCAAAATACTTTCGAACTTTGGAACCCAACGGGAATTGGTGCCCTTCAAGCCCCCTATGACAACAACGCCAACAACGGGCAATGGTTTCATTTAGTTGCCACAGGCGACGGCACCACAAGACGGCTGTATTTGAACGGAGTTGAGATTGGCACAGATAATGACACGGTCGGCGACTATGGAAATTCCGGGTTTACCTTCAACATTGGCGGCCAAGGGATTCAGGACGGTAGCGGCAATGGTTTTAATGGATTGATCGACGAAGTCGCGGTCTACGATACGGTCCTGTCACCGACGAGAATTATGGCCCATTTCGAGGCCGCTTTTAATCAAGCTCCGGTAATCAACGATCTAGACGGCGATGTGGGGAACGGCGGAGCCCCTTATGTCAACAACGCGCCTGCCGTGTTATTGGATGACGGCACGCCTGCTACGGTAACGGACCCCGACAACCCGCCGAATTTCGACGGAGCCACTCTGACTATTCAAACAACTATTGGCAGCGAAACCGGAGATACTCTCCAGGCCCCAACTCCTGTCGGTGTGACATCGGCCACCGGTGGAATCGGCGGAAGTAATTTGGTGGTCACATTTAATGCCAGTGCAACTCCGGCAGTGGTAAATCAAGTCCTGCAACAGGTAACCTTCCAACACAGCAGTGCCGGACCAAATAATCCCAGCCGGGTATTTGAATGGACCTTCAACGATGGCGACAACGGTATCGCTACCGTGACCACTTCTCTCCAAGTCCAAGCGGGGGATACAATCGTTAATACCCGGGAATGGGATGGCGGCGGAGGCATCGACCGGAGTTGGGGAAATGATTTAAACTGGGTTGGGGACATCGCACCCGATGCGGATGATATAGCTTTATTCACAGGAACATCCACTGGACCGGTAGCCCTGAACGGTTTTCAGGCGGTAGGGGAAATTGAATTCACCGCCGGCGGTTACATTATCCAAAATGGGACAATCGAAACGGAACTGGTGGATCACGATGCGGGCAACAACGAAATATCCGCTATTCTTCAAGGGGCGGTGCTGAATGTGGATGTCGATGGCGGAGAATTAACGCTCAGCAATAGTGGAAATCCGCTGTTGAGCACCAATCAAATCGAAGTCACTAACGCAAAAGTTATCGCAGGGATTAACGGTGGATTTGCCTTAGGAGATGCAGATGTAGCGTTAGATAATGGGGAACTGGAGATCCTACAAGTTCCGACTTTTAATCCCGGCCTTGAAGTCGGCCGCATATCTAATGGTGGAGGGGTCAATACCACGGATCCAAATCTCAAGAACGAAGGCATTCAACTGGGTATTGATTTTGGCCAAACCAACGCTCAACCGCCGTGGGTGGGAAACACAACCTTTGTCTACACCGGCCAATTCTTCGATGTGGAT
>CAZPPD010000810.1:0-3184 GCA_964588185.1 uncultured Alcaligenaceae bacterium
ATATACAAGTTTCCCCTTTGATTGCTACCGGGAAGAGCAAGAACAAGAACCCCTTTACCATGCGAATGTCCATTCGCGGTGTTGTACCGGCCAAGGAAACACAATTAGTCCATGATTTACGCGATGCCATCAACAAAGATGAGCACTGCCGGGCAACCATGGAGTCGATGAGGTCTGTCGTGAAGGGTTCCAAGGATCGAAAAGAACTGCTCAAAGAATTTGAACTCAAGGTGGACCTGGCTCGCCAACCGGCAGCTAACTACACCAGAAAGATTGTAATCTACGACCCCCGCCCGCAACTTTGGGAAGGGGACTGATAATTACTAGGGATTGCTATGGCCGTTCGTGAAACGAATGTTCTTCGGCTGGTTTTGATTTCCGTTGCCGGAATCCTCCTCATTCTGATGGTGTGGTTCTTCGTCTTGGTTCCGCATACCAATTTCGACAACCAGATATCGGAATTGGAACTCAAGCTTGACCTCAAGCGCTCCGAACTCCGGCGTGCCCGGAAAGAAGTGGAAAAAATCAAAGAGTATCACCAGCTCAGTTTGCCGCCGGTCATTGGTCCGGCACGCGAGTTATACGATGAATATTTGATGGACTTGTTCAGCGACAATGGCATGTATGTCTACAACTGGAGCGGCAGAAATCCCGATGAGCTGCCGGCCACCCGGGGAAATACCTTTTCGAAGAAAAAGATCCCTGCTTATTTTCCCTTGAACTTTAATATCTGGGCTCGAGGCAAACTTGGTAACTTCATGAAAGTGTTGGCCCAGTTTCAACGGGATGCCAAACTGCATCGCATCAAAACCATGACAGTGGAGCCTTTGGACCGGGAGGAGAAGTCGTTTGCAAACGTTAATGTCCGTCTTACGATCGAGGCATTACTGTTGCCGGACAAAAAGAGTGGCCGATTGCAACCTTGGTTGGTTGGGAAAAAGGGGAGAAAACCAGTCCCTTCTTACCAGCTGGATATTTTGACTTCTATGCAAGGTGGGATTCCGGGATTGATGATGGTGCCGTGGGCGGTAAGTCCGGAGGGAATTCTGGAGAAACAAAATCAGGTTCAGCTTGCCCGGAATCTCGTTTTAAAGGAAAACCTTCGAGATTACACTCTCTTGGATCAGAAAAATATCTTTCGGGGTGCAATTCCCCAACCTTCCCCTTATATTTTCCTAGCTTCCACTTTAGTTGGATCATCCGCTAATTTAGCTTGGTCCACTTCTTTGCGGAAACCGCTTCCCCCGCCCCCGCCGCCACCGCCGAAGAAAGTAATCATCAAGGGGCCGGATATGCGGAAATATGTATACTTGGTCCTGATATCCAAAACCAAGGATAAAGAAGAAGCATTCCTGCGAAACCGGGCCACAAATGAGTTTACTCGAGTGCGGCCAACAACGGGGTATAACTACTTTTTGGTCACTGATATTTCCGGCGAACACACCATTCTCAAAGGAAAAGTCCTGCAAATAGACCAGCGGGTGATGTATTTTGAGTCTCTCGGGAAAATATTTCGAATGGATATCGGGAAGAATATTAAAGAAGCACTGGAAGCCCCATTGGACCTCAAGGAAGTAGAAGCCATGGGAATCCCGCTGCCCAAGAAGCAGGTCAAAAATTAAAACCCGATGAGATCGGTTGATGTTGGGGTTGTCTTTAATCAAAATGGAATTATAAATTTCGCCTCACTCTTAACAAAATCAGGTGGACAATTTCTCAGTAACTGAATCCCCCAATAAAATTGAACGGGGGATTTGGTGGAATAGCGATCGGAAAACTCAGTCCAAGTTCTGAGCCACCGGATTACGGGGTAGTGGAGTATTCCCATGCAACATTTAAGATCGACAAGTTGGGCTTTTTGGGCCCTTTTCGTATTTCCGTTGCTTGGGTTTTGTGGAACCGCAGCTCAAGGGCAAGGTTTCCGGCGGCAAATCCAACGGCCTACAGCTTTCTTGGGACAACCCAAAAACCAATCCGGCAGTCAGGATTCCTCTACCAAACTCTCGGAAGGAAATTTCGAGAAAAAATACTTATTTGAAATGCGGGATGTTCCCTGGAACCGCGTGTTGGAATGGCTGTCCGACAATTCGGGGATTCCCATTATTACCAGGCACCGCCCCACCGGGACGTTGAATTTCATTCCGCCGAAAACCTCTGGCGGGCCAAAGAAATACACGATTCCCCAAATCATCGACATTCTGAATGAGGCCCTGCAAGCCCAAAAGTATGTTCTCATTCGGCGGACTGCTTCCTTTACGGTGTGGCCTGCGGACAAGAAGATCCCCCCGGAGATTGTCCCTCAAGTTGAGGTCAAGGATCTAAGGAAAAGAGGAAAAACCGAATTGGTTTCCTTGGTCCTGGACTTGGAAAACCTGGTGGCCGAGGATTTCGCTCCCGAAGTCAAGAAAATGATGGGGCCTTTCGGCGAAGTGGTTCCCTTAACGCGGGCGAATCAGTTGTGGATGCAAGATAAGGTCGGCACGCTTGAGCTCATCTTGCGAACCATTAAGAACATTGAATTACGGGAAAAGGGACAGACTTACTCGCATCAGTGTAAGTACATCCGGGCCCAGATTGCGGAGGCTCGCATCAAAGAATTGCTGGGGGATCCCTTAGAAATCATTCGCCGGGTCGAACGCTCCACGCGGGGAAGTGATGATGCCAAGACGCAGATTCGCATGTATCAGCTAACTTCGGATGATCGTACCAACACGGTTTTCATTAGTGGACCTGCGGACAAGATAGCCCAAGCCAAACAAGTATTGAAACAGCTGGATGTTCCTCAACCTGGGCAAACCCCGGTTGTGTATGGTCCCCCCATTCTTAAAACTTACAACCTGCCAACAGGAAACGCGGAAGCTCTGGCGACCACCCTAACCGAGGTCTACAAGGACGTTCGCAATCTGAAAATATCGGCGGTTGGGCAAAACCAGGTGATGGTGTGGGCCGGGCCGGAATATCAACTTAAGATTGCCAAGCATCTGTTGGGTGCAAACGATCCGCCTCCTGCCAGTAAAACCGAATCATTCTCGCTGGCAACCATGGATGCCACCCGCGCCAGTCAAATTCTAAAGGCCATGTTTGGCGACCCGACTAAAGGCGGTCCTTTTATTGATGCCGACACAGTCCGGAATGCCATTATCGTGAAGGGGCGAGAGTCTCAGGTATATGAGGTGAAAGCAGC
>CAZPPD010000811.1:0-3175 GCA_964588185.1 uncultured Alcaligenaceae bacterium
CCGATATCCAAGGCGATGAAGATCACTTCGGGGACATGGATTTCAAAGTCGCCGGGACTGTTCGGGGCGTAACCGGGATTCAGTTGGACCTGAAGATTGACGGGATAAATGAAGAGATCATTCGTGGAGCATTGGATCAGGCCCGGGAAGCACGCCGGGAAATTCTAAAGAAAATCGTGACAACGCTCCGGTATCCTCGGGAAGATATTAGCGACCGAGCCCCGCGATTACTCACCGTGCACATCAATCCGGAAAAAATCGGGCTGCTCATTGGTCCCGGCGGCAAGACCATCAAGAGCATCCAGGAAACCACCGGAGCCAAGATTGACATCGAAAATGATGGGACCGTTTACATCTCCCACAATCAAGCCACTGGAGCAGAACAAGCGAAGCTCCGTGTGGAAGCGTTGACCGAAGAAGTCCGGGTCGGAAAAGTTTATGAAGGCCGTGTTACTTCCATCAAAGATTTTGGGGCGTTTATTGAGATCCTTCCGGGTCGCGATGGGTTATGTCACATCAGCGAGTTGGACGACAAATATGTCGATCGCGTGGATAATGTGGTGAAAATTGGTGATAAGCTGAATGTCAAGGTAATTGCCATCGACGACCAAGATCGGGTGAAACTTTCGCGGAAGGCTTTACTTAAGGACCAGAACAAGGATGGCGGCGGAATGACGGTATGATCATTTGATGTTTTCGCAAGAATTTGGATCATCTGAATTCTTGCGAAATCAGCTACTATTTCCAGGAACCAAATCCGGTTATTTCAAATTCCTAGCGGCATGAACCAAAACTATGCAGAGCTGGCCGAATTGGCTGGCGGATTTATCCATGAGATCAAAAATCAACTCGGAACCTTGGGGCTGAACCTCCAGTTACTCGCCGAGGATTTTGACGACCCCCAGAATGCGAAAGAACGCCGAGCCCTTTCCCGGGTGCAGAAGCTTCAAGCTCAATGCCAGAATATCACGGATATTTCCAACGATTTCTTACGCTTTGCTCGCATCAATGCTCTGGATCTCGAACCGACCGACCCCACCAAGATCATCGAGGAGATGGTGGACTTTTTCGCTCCCACCGCCAAGCAAGCCGACATTGAAATCAAGTCTTTTCTCCCCGCTTGTCTGCCGCAAGTTTCCCTCAATCACGAGTTGTTCAAACAAGCGGTTCTTAACCTGATGCTCAACGCGGAACAAGCCATGCCTGAGGGAGGGGAGATCACGATTCAGGCCACCACGGAACTTTCGGCTTCCGCTCATGAGAATAACGGGGAGCCTTGCTCGATGGTGGTTTTGCATGTGATCGATAATGGCAAAGGCATGACCAAAGAAGTCCTCTCCCGGATATTCCAGCCTTTCTTTTCCACCAAAAAGGGCGGCAGCGGACTGGGTTTACCGACCACTCGCCGCATCATCGAAGCGCACGGCGGGACCTTGCAGGTCGAAAGCGAACCGGGCCGCGGCACCAAGTTTGTGATCCGCCTACCGGCCGTAACTTCCGAAGTAGTTGCTTCTTCCCAAAGCTAAATCCAATCCTCGGGAACTCAAGATTCATGGAAGCCAATCCGACTACTCAGGCTATCGCCAATGTTAATGGGCAAATCATGCCCCTATCGGAAGCCAAGGTTTCCGTCCTGGACCGCGGATTTCTGTTCGGTGATGCCATCTATGAGGTCTTCCGCGTCTATCAGGGAAAGATCTGGTTGCTGGAGGAACACTTTGCCCGCATGGAATACAGCCTGCAGGAGATCCGAATCGAAGGAGTGGATCTGAAACGGCTTCGCGAAAGAATTCTAACCACGACCAAAGACAGCGGTTTTCAGGAAGCCATCGTTTATGTTCAGATTACCCGCGGAGCAGCTCCCCGCAAGCATCCCTTCCCTGCCGAAGCGGTTCCATTGGAGTTATTCTACGTTGAGGAATTTGAGGATCCCTATGCGGAGGCTCGGGGGGCCGGGGCCAAGGCAATTACCTTTCCCGATCTGCGGTGGCAACGATGTGACATCAAATCCACTAATCTGCTGGGAAATGTCCTTGCAATGCAAGCGGCAAAAGAAGCAGGTGGTATTGAGGCACTATTGGTAAAGCAGGATGAAACGGTAACCGAAGGTACGCATACCTCACTCTTCGGAGTGGAAGATGATCACCTGCTTACTACACCCCAAAGCAATGCGATTTTACCGGGAATTACTCGGGGATTAATACTGAAGTGTGCCGAAGAACAAAGCGTTCCGGTGAAGGAAGAAATCTTTCATAAAGACAAGCTTTTATCTTTGCCGGAATTGTTTATCACCGGGACAACCACCGAAGTATTACCGTTAGTGCAAGTGGATGGAATGAAAATCGGTAGGGGTGTGCCCGGATTGATTACCCAAAAACTTCAGGAATCTTATCGGGAGATGGTCCGGCGGTTTGCATAAAAAGGATATTTGGTAGGCCGTTTTGGTAGGCCGAGTCTCCTGGCCCGGCCAAATGAGACGGCACGGGAGGACCGTCCTACATTTCAAACAAATGGGACGGCCCGGGAGGACCGCCCTACTTATAAACAAATGGGACGGCCCGGGAGGACCGTCCTACAAATGCTTATCCTCTTAATTCTGGACAATTCCTTCAGCCCCTTTGGGATTGGCATTGGCAGCGGTTTCTATTTGGCCGCGGAGGTAATCCAAAGCCATTTCCAATTGCCGATCCCGGTAATCCATGATCGGATCTTTTTCCCGGGGCCGGTCGGGTCTTGGTATTATCTCGTGGAACCTCATGTATTCCTGTAAATCATTTAGTTCCTTTCGAGGTAACTTAAGTTTATAACCCGAACTTGGCTTTACCCCCCATTCATCTTCGTCCCGTCCTTTGGTACTGGACTTGTTCAAGTTCCGGTTGCTGGGACGCCAGAAGGATGCGGTGGTTAATTTAATTTGGCCGCCGGTTTTGTGGAACGGATGGATGGTTTGCACACTTCCCTTGCCGTAGCTTCGGGAGCCAATCACGATTGCCCGGCCATGGTCTTGCAAGCAGGCGGAAACAATTTCACTACCGCTGGCACTGTAGCCATTGACCAGACAAACCATGGGGAATTCCAGGTAGGAGCCATCCCGAGTGCCGATGTATGAAGTCTCCGGTCCATTGCGAGGACGGATGGTTACGATCATGCCGTCGTCGATGAACATGTCGGAAAT
>CAZPPD010000812.1:0-3172 GCA_964588185.1 uncultured Alcaligenaceae bacterium
TTGGTCAATGTTGCTGGTTGCGGGAAGTTCCACCTGCCACCAACTGAACGCCGCATTGAGAGTATGCGTGACCGAGTTGTTATCGAAAATACCATCTGTAATTCCGTCTATCGCCGCCCCGGCTACATTTGCTCCACTGCCGGTTCGAGTTGTTGACTGGCTTGCCGTGCCATTGAGAGCCAAATTAAATGTTGGTTCCATAGGAGCAACGTTCAGCACCGTATCTTCGTCGGTGACGACAAAGTCGTCATTGGCGACTGGTGGATCGTTTTCGCCATTGACCTGGACACTGACAGTGGCCGTATCCGTGAGAAGACCTAAAACTGGATCCATTGTTAACTGGCCAAAGCCATTGTTCGGAGGTTGTCCGGGGAAACTGGAACTCTGGACCACTGCTCCGGGATTACCGGTTCCATCGTCGGCAAGAACCGATACCGTGAAATCCATTAGCCGATCCTGGCAGCAGTTATCATTACGTTGGTGGACACGGATGTCCCCAATGTCGAAGGATGCTCCAAGGTCAATTACAATCTCCGCCCCGACGGCCGATTTCGTCCAAGTTGCTCCGCCTGTTTGTTCCTGACCATCGATGGTAGCGTTCGCACTTCCATGACCACCGGAGCCAATGGTGGATTCGACCGAGGCTCCTTTGGATAGTAAGGCGAGGTCGTTGGCCCCATCCAGATTTCCTGAAGGAGCAACTCCGGCGGGAAAAACTTCAATCTCACCAATATGTAATAGTCGATTCAACAGCCCGTTGTTCTTAACGCGGACAAAACGTCCATTGGCGGGAACCATACCCATGCTGCCATTGGTAATGGTGTAAGTGAAACTGTCGGTGACGTTCTCGCCATCTGCCAGAGAATTGAAGGTTTCCAAACCGCTTGGGTCGTAGGTGTAGCTGCCATCGGGGTTGACGACTACAGTCGCGCCCATCGAACTGGTTGTGTCCGAGTTGGTAATCTGCAGCGAAGGCTGGTTCCCAAAGATTGACACTTCGTCCAGCATCCATTTATTGGGCGTACCCCCCGTCAAAACCGCTCCGCCGTCAAAGCTGAGCTTGACAAAACGAGCGAGGGTATCGGGTACATCTACATCCAGGTCGTGATGACCATTCGTAGGAACATCCGCGGCTGAGAAGACTGCATTAGTCGAGTTTCCGAAATCTCCGGCAGCAGTTCCGGTGGTACTAAAGGAAACCGTGACATCATCCGGAGCGCCGTTAAGGAATGGTGCCCAGGTGTGAGTACCTAGAGTCAGGTCGGTGACCAGATTGATTGATCCAAGGTCAATAATGATATCCGCGGCGATGGTTTCCGGTTCTCCCCATCCTACGATGGGGCCGGGATTGGGAACGGTAGGGGCATTGCCACTCGGATGAGTAATGCCGTCGGTGAGGTCACCAGAATCAAATACTCCAACAGACTGAACATGATCATCGTCGAAGTAGAAGGGTCCGTTGTGGAACATCGGCAAGCGGGAGTAGGAGTATTCTCCCCCGAAACTTAAGTTTTCCCGTGAATTATAGTCGATAGCAAAATCATTAGCCAAGATATCGTCCGGTCCATCCGGAACTATTAGAACGGCATCTTCAGAAGTGGTGTATGCGGGGTTTGGCAATCCACCATCCGGATCATCATTGGCCACTGGTGCCTCGCTTAAACCGGTTACTTGGATGGAGACGGTAGCTGTTTCCGTGGTGGGAATGCCTCTGCCATCCAAGCCGCCGGAATGAAGTGCTTCCACTTCAGTTTCTGTGAGAGGCCGGTTCCATAATCCCACGTCATCGATTGGTCCATCGAAGGCAAATTGATTTCCGGCGTCATTTCCGGACCCAATATGCAGGTCGTTCGCACCATTGGTTCCATTCGGCCGGTAGGAGGCATTTAGGTCCTCTGCAACCAATTGGCCGTCTATGAATAGGCGCTTAATCCCGGTGTAGACATTGCTGCCGGACGGCCCACTCGTGGCCTCAAAGGTAAGCGCGAAATGAGTCCATTGATCCAAGACGACGGGAGAACCTTGCAACTTATCCCAATCGTTTCCTTCCCCGGTCCAGAACTCCCAGTTATTATTGTCGGCAGCATAAAGAATATATCCTTGCTGATTGCCGCCGGCTCCTACTCGAGAGGTAATCGCCGAACGGAACCCTCCCTGACCACCTTCCGCTTTGGCCCAAAGTGTTACGCTGAAATTGACGGGATTGAGTGCTGGATCGTAAGGAATGGTGACCCGATTGGTGTTCCCCGGGAAATCAAGGGCTTGGTTTACTTGACCTGTTACCGTGGTGGGGGTTCCGATGACTGCTCCATCATGGTTGTTGCCGGATAGATCTGTTCCATCGCCGTCCAGTGGCCAATGACCTACTAATCCATCATTCAAGCTAGCCGGCAAATTGCTTAAGGAGTAGGTGAAGCTATCGGTTACCGTGGTTCCATCCGTGAGCGATTGCAAAAGGGAAGAGGTAGTTGGATCGTAGGTGTAGCTGCCATCGGTGTTGACGGTTACGTCGGCACCTAGGGCACTCGTAGTATCCGACTGGTGAACCTGTAGCGAGGATTGGCTACCAAAAATGGATACCTCGTCCAGCATCCATTTGTTTGGTGTACCACCTGTTAATACCGCCCCACCATCAAAGCTAAGCTTCACATAGCGAGCATTTGTGTCAGGCACATCGACAAATAAGTCATGATGTCCGTCAGATGGAACATCCCCGGCAGTGAATGCTGCGTTGGTAGCACCTGTAAAATCACCAGGTGCAGTTCCGGTTGTGCTAAAGGAGATTTCCACGTCATCCGGTGCTCCGTTGGCAAAAGGAGACCAGGTATGAGTGCCCAGGACAACCTCGGTTACCAAACTAATATCCTGAAGATCGAAGACTATTTCCGTGGGGATATTAACCGGACTCCCCCAGCCAACGATTGTGTTGACGGCAGGGGTAGTTGGTGTAGTTCCAGGAGGAAATATATTTCCATCGGTTAAGTCTCCGCTGTCAAATACACCCGGGGTTTGATTGTGTGGGTCGTCAATGTAGAAAGTGCCGCCTGAGAAGGTCGGAAGAACCGAGTAGGAGTACTCGCCTCCGGCACTTAAGTTATCCCGCAGCCGGTTTCCCAAGATAGAGACCTCGTCGAGCATCCACTTGTTTGGAGTGTCTCCGGTCAATACCGCA
>CAZPPD010000813.1:0-3163 GCA_964588185.1 uncultured Alcaligenaceae bacterium
CCACAATATCGTATCAACTTTGGATCCGGCGGCGATCTTTTGGCCACTCCAAACTTGGATGTAATGGAAGAAGAAGTAGCCAAGCTGGCACCGCAGGATGCACCGAATCTCCGCAAATTTATCGAAGATAACCGGCACAAGTTAAGCCATTTTCAATATTGCTTGGAAAATCCCTTCAACAGTTGGCGGGATTTGTTCAAGCTGCGTTTGTTAAAAATGTTACCCATTATTCGACCGTGGCTGTCGCTCGACCAGGAACTCCAACGCTATTTCAGCGACGAACGAGTGCGATTGGCATTTTCGTTCCAATCGAAATACCTTGGGATGTCTCCTTACAATTGCCCGAGCCTGTTTTCCATTTTATCGTACCTGGAATATGACTACGGGGTTTACCACCCAATCGGTGGTTGCGGTGCAATCAGTCAGGCAATGAGCGAGGTCGCGGAAGATCTTGGAGTGGCGGTTCATCTCGGCGAGGAAGTGCAAGAAGTTCTCTTCGAAGGCAAGAAGGCAGTGGGTGTTCGCACCAACGAAGATGTTTATCCTGCCGATGCGTTGGTGATCAATGCCGACTTCGCTCGGGCAATGACGCGATTGGTGCCCGACCATCTTCGGTCCAGGTGGAAAGATCGCAAGATTGCCAAGAAAAAGTTTTCTTGCTCTACCTTCATGATGTATTTAGGAATTGAGGGGCTTTATGAGGATCTTGCTCACCACACCATTCACATCTCCAAGGATTATCAGAGGAATCTGAATGAGGTTGAAAAGCTCCATGTGTTATCCGACGATCCTTCTTTTTACATACAAAACGCTTGCGTAACGGATCCGACTTTGGCACCTTCGGGTTGCAGCACCCTTTATGTTCTCGCGCCGGTTACTCACCAGCACGAAAATGTAGATTGGTCCGTCGAAAAGGATCGCTTCCGCAGTCTCATGCTCAAGCAAATGCGGCAAATTGGTTTGCATGACGTGGAAAATAGAATTCGCGAGGAAAAGATTGTAACTCCGGCAGATTGGGAAAATCGTTACGAGATTTACCGGGGAGCAACCTTTAACCTGTCTCATAATTTAAGCCAAATGCTTCATCTTCGCCCGCAAAACCGCTTCAAGGATCTGGAGTCGGTGTATTTGGTCGGCGGGGGCACTCATCCCGGAAGTGGACTGCCGGTGATCTATGAGTCTTCTCGGATTACCAGCAAATTGCTGATGGAAGACTTTGGTGTAAATTCGGATTGGGTTCATAATCCCGAGGCAGAAATTCAAGAAAGCCAACTAGTGGGCGTGTAAATGATCCAGGTCCTAGCAAACAAAGAATCGTCGCCTTATGTCTCGGTTCTGGCAAATGCTCGCCGGGCTCAGGCCGAATGGAGCAAAAAACCGGTTCGCGTGAGACTGAGGTTTCTTCAGAAGCTTCGCTATGAAATCGCCAAACATGATTACCGGCTCGCCGAAGCTGCCAGCAAAAATGGCCAACGGCAGCTAAGTGAGGTTCTAGCCTCCGAAGTGCTCCCTTTGGCAGATTCAATTGGATTTCTGGAACACGAGGCGTCTCAATTGTTGCGAGTCCGAAAGCTCGGCGCCAAAAATCGGCCATTGTGGTTAAGTGGAGAGTGGACGGAAGTCCGAAGGGAACCATTTGGAATCGTCTTCATCATAGGGCCTGTGAATTATCCATTATTTCTTCCCGGGTGCCAGCTTGTGCAGGCCCTGGCAGCCGGGAATGCTACGGTTGTAAAGCCCGGTGATGACGGTTCCGAAGTCTTGCAATTACTTCATCAGTTGATTGTCAGAGTTGGAATGGATCCCGATTTACTGACGATTCTACCGGAAGACAAAAATGTTGTGACGGAAATACTCAATATCGGGATCGATAAGATCATCCTGACCGGCTCTGCGGAAGCAGGGAAAGCAATTCTTCCAGTAGCGGCAGAACTGGGGACACCCTCGGTCGCAGAACTTTCGGGATGTGATGCAGCTTTCATACTTCCCGGAGCAAACCTGGATTTGGTATCGAAGGCTTTAGCATTTTCTCTGCGCTGGAATAAAGGAGAAACCTGTATTGCTCCCAGGCGAGTCTTTGTTGCCAAGGAGAATTACCAGGAACTCAAGCAACGTCTCGTTGAAACCGTCCAGCCGCTTCAAAAAGATTGGCAACCATCTGAAACATCAGCAAAAGCAGTACCCCATATCCAAGAAGCTCTTTCCCAGGGTGCTAATCTACTTACGGGAAAAATAATTGGACAGAAGGGAATTACGCCAACCATATTGGTGGATGTCAATGCGGAAATGACGTTAGCAAAGACGGACATTTTTGCACCGGTTCTGAGCCTCGTCCCGGTCGACATCGTCCAAGAAGCACTTCGCGAATCAAGCAAATGTCCTTTTGCCTTGGGTTCTTCCGTTTTTGGGCCCGAACCGCAAGCGAAGGAGTTAGCGGAAAAGATAAATGCCGGAATCGTGTTGGTCAACGATATTATCGTTCCAACGGCAGATCCCAGAATTCCATTTAGTGGAAGAGATAAGAGTGGATTTGGAGTAACTCGCGGGGCAGAAGGTTTGTTGGAACTTACCCGGCTGAAAGTCGTTGCCCACCGCAAGGGTCACTGGTATCACTTACTGCCTCCCAAGCAAGACGATGCGGATTTCTTTCACCGCTATTTACAAGCCTCTCACGGACCTAATTGGTGGTCTCGGTTTAAGAACTGGACTTCTTTTCTTGGATTTTTGACCAGACGGTTTTTTAAGAATTAAACCTAATAACAAAACCCGTCTCAAGGAGACAAATAAATATGGTAGCGGAAAAATCAGGGAGAATTGGAATCATTGGCGGTGGTCTTGGCGGCTTGGCTGCGGCGGTAACACTGGCAGCACGCGGGCATGATGTAGTCTTGTTTGAAAAGAGTTCCTGGCTGGGTGGCAAGGCCGCAGTTCATAATGCTGACGGCTTTCGATTTGACATGGGCCCGACCATCCTGACCATTCCATCTGTGTTGCGGAAAATCGTCGCAGAAGCCGGACGCAACTTAGAAGAAGAAGTGGAACTGGTCCGGTTAGATCCTCAGTGGAGATCTTTTTTCACAGATGGGTCGACCTTGGATTTGCATGCGGACCCCGATGTGATGGCCAACCGCTTGGAAAAATACAGTCCCGGAAATAATATCTC
>CAZPPD010000814.1:0-3157 GCA_964588185.1 uncultured Alcaligenaceae bacterium
ATCCCAGGTGTTCACATAGGCCCAGCCGGCATTAGCAGTTGAAGGTTCTCCCATAGATTCAAATCAGCCCAGTCGGCAATATTTGAGATCAGTTGGCAAAATCGCCAGTGGGTGTAGCGTCTGCTCATTGGTGTTTGAAGGAAGTGGGCATGTTATGCCAATGCGGGACAATATCCTCCTATCACCGATAGGACTTTGCCACAGATTGCCAATTGAACTCAGGTGGACTGTTCGGCTGGTATCGTCATGAATTTTGCGGTCAACTTACGGTTTTTCTGTCATGCAGTCGGCGGTCAACTAACGGGGTTTCGGACAAGGGAAATGGCTTTACTCTTCCAGCACCAAATGCTGGAATCTCTCCCGGAGTTGCTTGGCGATGGGGCCGGGTTTGCCGGTGCGGATTTGGCGGCCGTCGCATTGGACTACCGGGATGACTTCTGCTGCCGTGCCGGTCAGCAAACATTCGTCGGCGGCGTAGACATCATGACGGGTAAGAGGGATCTCGTGGACGGGGATGTTGGCTTTTTGGGCTAACTCGATGACGGCGTTGCGGGTGATGCCTTCCAAAATTCCGGCATCGATGGGTGGGGTTTGCAGGGCTCCATTCTTGACCAGGAAGATATTGTCGCCGGAGCATTCCGAGACTTCGCCTTTGTGGTTGAGCATCAAGGCTTCGGGGTAACCGGCTTGGACGGCCTCGATTTTGGCCAGGATGTTATTCAGGTAGTTCAGGGATTTGATTCGCGGATTCAGAGCGTTGGGGTGGTTGCGGATGGTGGAGACGGTAACCAGCTCCATGCCATTTTCGTACATCTCATCCGGATAGAGGGTGATGTCGTCCACGATGATGATGATCTGCGGATCGGAAGTTTTGCGCGGGTCCAACCCCAAATACCCTGTGCCACGAGTGACCACCAAGCGGATATAGCCGTTCTCTTTGCCGTTGACCTTGACGGTTTCTTTGAGGTCTTCGATCAACTTCTCCATCGGCAGCGGGATTTCCAACTTGATATGGCGAGCACTCTCATACAGCCGGACAATATGCTGATGCAGGCGGAAGATCTTACCCCCATAAATACGCAAGCCTTCGAATACGCCGTCGCCGTAAAGTAAGCCGTGATCATAAACGCTGATTTTGGCATCGGCCTTATCATATAGCAGGCCGCTGATGTAAACCTTGTCTGGCATGGAGAGAGATCCTTGATTGGGCTGAATTTATCTTAGAAGGGCAATTTTAAACCAGGGGCGCAAACTTGCAACGCCTGGTTCTTTTCAGATGGTGAAATTGAAATGCCGACAGAAAGCCGGGGTTTCCGAACTGTCACTAAAGCAGTCCCCAATCTCAACGACTCGCCAGTTGCGCTCCTTTGCGAGGGTCGGAAAGGGCGGCGGCGGCTTTGTTGATAGTGAGGTCTAGTTTTACTTCATGAGTGAAGTTCACATTCCCGACCCGAGCCGTGGCGCGAATGACAAAATCATCGCTTCGGCCTACCTTGGCATTCTTTGAGGTTTTCAGTTTCAATTTCACTTCATTGCCATTCTTTGGAATCGTGGCATTGCCGACTGAGATTCCGGAGAAGCCGCTGGCCGTTTGGAATTGCACTTTGAAATCCCCTTTGTAGTCATGCAGGCGTTTCACGCGAACAACCAAGTCGGTTTCCTCACCGGCTTTTAACGTGACCTTGGGATCGCCGAGCGACAAATCCGCAACCTTGTCGTAGACATGGATTTTGATTGGCGGGACGGCTTCGTAATAGTCGACATTGCGTTTCTTCTTATTCTTGGGGTCCGGTTGGTAGGAAAACTTGGTGCGGCCCTCGAATACGAGGTTGTAAGTTCCGGGAATGGAATTGCTGGGAAGCTGGATGTTGACTTCGGCCTCATCTTTGTTCTTGGCCAGATTGGTGTTGCCCACATTGACAAAGCGGACGGAATTGCCTTGTGGGTAAGCCGGCGAGGCGACACGCACCAGTTGGATATTGCCTTTTACATCCTTCCAAAATCGTTGGGATTTGATTTTAACTTTGAATCTTGCTCCAACGGGAACTTCCATTTCCTTGTCAACCGGTTCCAAGCGATAGGGGCCTTGGCCGCGGACCGCCAGGCACAAGGATCGGGCCAAACGGCTGGGAGATGGCACGTTGTTGGCTCCCGGCCAGACCAAACAAACCGATTGAGCGGGACGAACCACTTTTTTGCCGTCGATAACGGCCGTTCCCTTTACCTTGATATCGCCGGCCCATTCGGGGGCATTTCCGGCGGCCTCAAAGACCAGGACCGATTCTTGCAAGCGGGGTCCGACTATTTGTTGTTGGCAGGTGACGCCGTTGGGCAAGCCTTCGGCCTCCAGGATTACTTCCCCATCGAAGTCGTCTTGGCGGAAGAGGATAACCTTAACGGTTTGCGCTCCGCCTTTGTGCAGGGTGATCTCGCCGATGTTTTGCGAGTGGTTGCCGACTAGGAGGAGGCGAAAATCCGGCTGTTTTTTCTGGATGTCGATGCGGTAGACAAAGCGGGGGCTGGCCCGCAGGTATGAGGTCAGGGTGTTGACCTTGATGCGGTACGTTCCATCCTCCCGGACTTCGAACCGCGTTTGTGGATCTTTGTTTTCAAATTGGATGCGATTGTCGATGCTCCAAACCGGGTCCGGGAGTTCGGAGTGACTATCAATTGTGGTCACCAATTTCCCGTCCTCTTCCTTGTAAATCTGTATTTGCAGATTGACCGGAACACCGAGCCGGTCGGCGAAGCCTTCGATGTAGAATACATCCCCTTTTTTGGCGGTAAATGAATACCAATCCCGGTCGCCGACTTTTTCGATGCGTCCGCAGACGGTGCAGGGTAGAGAGATCTTTTGGGAAGATTTGGCATCGTCATTCTTCTCATTATCCACAGCAACTGGATTTTTGGTGTAGGTAATGAATACCGGATTGGATATTCCGCTGTCGTTTTTGACGCGATAGTCAAAACCGGGAATCGTGCCGCTATAGGGAAGCAACACTCCGGAGAATTCCGGCCGCATGTTTTCCATGGGACTCATAGGCGGATTGATTTGAACCGAGGCCACTTCCAGGGGGCGGTCATCTTCTTTCATATCGGGGTCCTGTTTTCGGCCCGGCAGGTTCTTGCCGATAAGTTGGATGGTGGTGTTCTTCGC
>CAZPPD010000815.1:0-3152 GCA_964588185.1 uncultured Alcaligenaceae bacterium
GCTGGTGGGACTTTTGACGGGAACCGAGGAAGGAATTGAACAATATATCACGCCCATCATGGTCTCCTTTGGCATCATTATGGGATTTGGCATCTCCTATGTTCGAGAAAAAACTGGACAGGCGGCCGATACGGTAATTGGGGTCTTTTTTGCCGGATCTTTGGGGTTAGGGGCAATCTTCATTAAGGCTTTCGCGGAAAAGCGTTATTTCTCCCCCGTTGAATTCCTTTTTGGCAGTATGAACACGGTTCAGAGCCGGGAATTATCGGAATTAACCATTCTCGCCCTGATCACCTTGATCCTTTTCCTGTTTTTGTACAACCAGTATGTTTTCTCCAGCTTTAGCCCAAGCCTTGCGAGATCCCGGGGAATCAATCTACGATTTTGCCAGTATTCCCTGATCCTCTTGTTGGCATTGATCGTTAATATTTGCCTGAAAACGGTCGGAGTGCTCCTGATAAACGCCCTGTTGATCGTTCCAGCCGCCGCCGCAGCCAATTTCAGCCGAAATATGCGTCAGCTATTTTACATAGCGGTTGCCTTGTGTGTTGGAGTGGGGGTGGGAGGCCAATGGCTCAGCTGGGAAATTTGGGTGCAAACCAATACTCACCCTGGAGAATCCGGGACCATTGTCGTTTTGGCCGTTTTGTTTTACTTCGTATCAATCTTCGTCGCTCATTTTCGAAAATAACCGCTTTCTTCCAGAAATCACTTGAAGGAACCCCCACCCGAATCGGACAATACATAACCGGCTTGAACTTTTGCCTCTCTCCAACGTAACGAAGTTGCCGGACTTCGTCTGTAAATTGCCAACCATCAGGTTCGAGGTATCGTGAATTACTCTGAGTTTCTCCTCGATTTTTCCAGCATTATCCTTGAGGCGCTGCCTTTTGTGGTCCTGGGCGTGATTATCGCCGGGATTTTTGAAGAATTTGTTCCCCAACAAGTAATCAGCGGGTTGTTTCAGGGGAATCTTCCAGAAAAGACCCAGAGCACAACCCTTGGTGGAATTCTGGGCCCCTTGGTTAACCTTCTCCAATTCCGCTTTTTTGCCATCGCGATGGGCGGGTTGTTGGGGTTGGTCTTTCCGATGTGCGAATGCGGAATTATAGCTGTGATGCGTCGGCTGGTACGCAAAGGAGTTCCGCTTAGCGTGTGTGTCACCTATATGTTGGCCGGGCCTATAATTAATGTAGTGGTGTTGATGAGCACCTTCGTAGCTTTTAATCTTCCCGAAGACATGCAGGTATTAGGCGGACCTATCTATGTTGTTTTAATTCGTGCGGGGATGGGTTTTATTGTTGCCTGTGTGACGGGAATGGTGGTGGATTGGCAAATCCGCAGAAGTGGAAAAGCTTCGTTGGTTCATCCGACGATGATTACCAAGGAAGTTCCTGAAAATAATTCCGACTCCCCTGCCCCGCCTCAGCCTTTTTCCAAGCGTCTGGGCAATATATCCGAAACGGCTCTCCACGATTTTGTCGACATAACTGCATTCTTGATTCTGGGGGCAACGCTAGCAGCGATCGGCGGGCAATTCCTGGATGTGGAGGGAAGTCAAAGTAACCTTGAAGAATTTATTCATGACTACCCTTCCCTTTCCATACTTTCCATGATGGGAATTTCGGTGCTTTTCTGTTTGTGCAGTGAGGCAGACGCATTTGTAGCGGCGAACTTTGCCGAGGTGTGGCCCCCGGCAGCCAAGATGGCGTTTCTGGTACTAGGACCGATGATAGACCTGAAATTGTTGGTGATGTATACAAGGATATTTCGCTTTAAATTGATTTGGATTATTGTGGTAACCGTGGTCTCTCAAGTATTTCTATTATCCATGTTGTTACATTATGCCCGGGAAGATCATTGGTATTCTAAAGTGTATCAGGAAAGAAGACCTCAACTCTTTCAATCTAATACCGTGAGGTAACTGTTATGGCTCACGACCATTCTCACCACGAAGAAGATAATTATTTCCTGGACCAGCTATGTATGGTTGCCATATCCGGCGGTTATGCCATGTTATGTCTAACTATGTATATCTGGCGACCCAGTATGTTGAAGTTAATTCTGGCCCCTCAATTCCATAATTTCATTTTGTTTAGTGGGATAGCCTTATTTTTCTTGGTTTTGGTGCGAGCAATAACCCTTTGGCGACTAGCCGGGAAGAGTAATCTTTCTCATAGTCATGACCACATTCATGATCACGATCACTCCCATAGTCACGATCATGCCCATAGTCACGATCATGATCACAGTCATGACCACGAACATAGTCACGATCATAATCACAGTCATGACCAAGAGCATGGTCACGACGATTATGTCCATAGTCATGAGCATGACCACAGCCACCATCATGATCACTCACATGGTCATGATCATGACCACGATCATGGTTGGGCACCTTGGCGATATGTGGTCGTATTGATTCCCATAATTTTGTATCTTCTGGGCTACCCGAGAGAGGGACCATCAGTTGGTGCAACTGAAGCGATTAGTTTTGATCGGGAAGCGAAAGCTTATGCTTCCATTGTGGCTACTGGGCATGATCCCCTAGTCCAACTTTCGATTGTCGCCAAGGTGTATTCGGATGAATATGAAGGGCCTGCCCAAAAAATTCCTTTCAAGGAATTAAAAGGAGTAGCCAAAACCGAGGAAACTCGGGAATTCTACAATGGAAAATGGGTACAAGTTCGCGGACAGTTTGCTTCGTATCCGGGTAGTGATCGGTTCTTCCATTTGGTGCGTTTTCGCATTGGCTGCTGTGCCAAGGACCGAATCCAATTGGATGTTCCAATGATTTGTAAAGAAAGCGTAGGTGACATTCAATCCAATACCTGGGTAAATGTCCGAGGAAAAATAGAATTCCGTGAACGTCCGGACGGGACCGGTTATACTACGGTATTGCTAGTCCCTCGCCGCGATGCTATCGAGAAAACAGACCCGGATCCCGAACCTTATGTGAAGTAAAGAAAATTAAACCACAGAGAACATTGGTGGTCAGAGAAAAGAAACTCAAGCATCTCATCATTAACTCTGTGTTCCCGGTGAACTCTGTGGTTAAAATATAAAAGAACTAACCAGAGGAGTTCTCCAAATGAAATACCTTCAAGCCCTTGCTGTTTGCCTTATTTCCATCCCCTTGCTTCAAGCCT
>CAZPPD010000816.1:0-3152 GCA_964588185.1 uncultured Alcaligenaceae bacterium
GGTAGAATTTGCCCCGGCTCATCCACCACCCCCTGCCCAATTTGTTTGAGCTGCAATCGGGAGTAATTCAAGAAATCGGTATTCGAAAAATTCCCCAAAGATTGCACGATGATATTAATATTCGGCCGAAACTCCCCCTCCTTGTTCGGATGGTAGAGAAAGACTTTCGTATTCTGCAACCCGGAGGTGTCAATGGACCATTCATTGGGGACTTGAATGGAGAAGAGAGTTTCGGGGTCGACGAATTCTTTGGGCATCAGCTTACCATTAATTCCGGTAAATGAAGAATTGGTTTGGGATGAGATACCAACCTGCTAGCATTTAAGAGAGATGTTCAAGGTGCTTGATGTCATTATTGAGGAATTACTACCATTGGCTTGGAAAAGGAAGGGATTCGTCCATCTTCATCCGGAGAATCTGGATCGAAAAAGGCATCTTTTCCTAACTTATCATAAACAATGTTTTGAGTCTTTTCGATTAATAGTGGTTGTTGAATAATGTCGGTAAAATCTAAAGTTAATTGGCAATAGACCATATCTGACTTAATCTGCTTTGTTTCGTGAATTGGAAGTGCCAATAAGTTTTCTTTTCCAAACATATCAACGTATATAGCACCATAACATGCGGCCCATGGAACCCCTGGAAGACATTGCCATAAATGTCGCGAAGAAGCTTCAGCCAGTCTAAAGTCGCGGGACAATATTTCTGATTCCTCTTCTGGAAAAATGTGGACAAAAGAATATTGCAACGACAAAATTTCTGATATTTTTTTCAAAAACTCCTTGCAAGCATTACTATCTTCAAGTCCATAATCGAAAACATGTGAAATCGTAGTAAGCTTGTGTTCCGTTCCGCAGAATGCATCTCCATGAGCTCGGGAACCTTTAGAATCCCAAAACAAAATTCCATCCCACCAAAATTTTTCAAAAAGGGAAAGGTTTTCCTCTGTAAAAGAATAATCCTCTCCTTCTGTTTTGTGGAATGTCATCGGACATGCTTTTGGAATATATTGACGCATCAAAGACATAAAGAGGGCTGGCTCCTTTCGATCCTTTGATTCAGAGAAGAGTGTTATATAAACCTGATGCATCTTGTACTCCAAGAATAAGTTTTATTGCCAATGTTAAAGGTATAAAAATTACGAACGTTTCCAACCTTTTTTCGACTTCGTTGTTGGTAATTTAACTTCAGTGAATTTTCCTGTTGTAGGATTAAATTCATACACCTTTCCTCCAGTTTCGTTAATGAATCGCACAATATCTCTTGAGATATTTTTTGTGTGGGGAGCAATAATTAGGTTTAGTGGTTCACCTCTATCTTGAGCACCTTTGAAAGCTAATTCCCAAGGTTTCTTCTGATACTTGTCTTTACGGTTGTTAACCTTAAGTTCACCCTTAACTTCAGTTGTTCCCTTAATCCTTGCTTTTTTGCCATTTGCTAAAGGAAGGTCATATTCCCCGGAAGGAACATCAATTCTAGCTCCTTCATTTGTAGTTGGTTTTGAACCTTTTCCTAAATCTGCTCCCATTGCTTTACGAGCATCCTTTTCAAATTTTCCTCCTGCTCCAGTATTTTCCCAACCTTGCTTAGTCTTCTTCCACCAAGCTGATGGGGAACTCGGCTTTTTCTTAGCCTTAGCCTTGACATCTAGATAATCAAGGTACCGTTGCTTAACAAGAGTGGGTCCTTTGCCCCAATCCCCATCCGGTAATGCGTCGTATTCCTTTTTCCATTTTTTGGGACCAGTATACTCCGGTCCTGCATTATGTGCCCAAACAGTAAAGGCCCATTCTTCACTTCCAACAAAGTAGGTGTGGTAGTCAGATACTTGAAGGTTGTAAACGGTTTGCCATTCACCAGTGTCAAATACTTCCTCGACAGGGATCCAACGACCATCATGACTACTCAACAGATCGCCGGGTTGGAGATCTCTAGCATCAATCCAGCCTTTTCCAGCTACCCAGAAAGGATGTTCTTTTGTAGTTTGGATAACCTTTCCATTAATATGAAGATTCAAAATAGGAGCAGTCCGAACAAAGATTTCCTCAACCCTCTGCACTTCAAGAGGAGCATCAGGATCATGTTCAGGTCGGCTGGTTATTAAATCCCCAACCTTAAAGTCTTGGATCAACTTATGCCCATTAGGTGTCAGTAATGGGGTATCAGCAACAAAACATGCCCTACTCTTCCAAGCTTCTGCCGCGCCCGCGATGCCCATTATGGTTCCCATTGCCACAGACATCGCCAATCCTTGGGGATCGAATTTTTCTTCAGGATCCAAGTAGACCTGGGCATAGTAACCTGCCGCACCTCCAATGGCTCCACCTATTCCTTCCGCCGCAAAGAAGGCAATTTTGTCAGTTCCGCACATGACCTGACCCATCTTGTTTCTCATACCACGGGTTAATAGGCCGCTCATACCCGCTCCGGCCAGCATACCGATTGCACTACCCAGGGCAGTGTAACCGACCTTGATCCAGTTAATGGATTTTTGCATCCACAATTCAACAGCCAGAGCTTCTGAGGCATAGTAACCGGAGGCTCCACTGGCAGCTCAAACAACAGCGAATCCAATACTTCGAAGGAAGATATTCTTGATCCCGCCTACCAACCGCATGCCACCCGCACCAACCAGACCTCCAACGGCTCCTTCGACAAAACCTAAGGCAAAGGCTTTACCCCATGTATCCAGATCACCGCTACCTGAGGCAAAGAAGCCGCTAATTCCGCCACCGACCAAACCGCCGCCTAATGTTGCACCCCATAATGTCGAACCCGCCGCTGCGGTGATTCCAACACCCATGCCAAAGGCCACTGCGGAAGCATACCCAAGGATTAACGTGTAACCTAATTGGCGATAACTCTTGCCTTGGCCCGCGTTGACGAATAAGTCTCCAGTCAGACCGGCAGCAAAAGTGCCCAGAGCGTCTGCTAATGGATCGAGATGAGGTCGGGCAGCATCCAGAGCGGACTGAACTGCGTCGCCAAGAATCGAGAAGGCCATCTTCTGGAAGGCAGCAAATACGTCTGAGAGGCTTTCCGCATTGGATAAATCGACGATTGCCTGCTGGATGTGAGGAACTACTAGTTCTTTTATTAGGCTCTCAATTCCCTCTATACCAAACATTACACATTGATAGAAGGCCTGGGCG
>CAZPPD010000817.1:0-3146 GCA_964588185.1 uncultured Alcaligenaceae bacterium
CCGGTGGTAACTTTATCTACTTGCCCAACCTGGACTGATGAAGGTTTGGCTCCTCGGCATGTGGATTTACGTCCTTATATTATCAGCGGCAAAGATTCCTGGGTCCTTCCAGGAGGTTTAACCCGAACGGCGTTGAAAAAAGGGTCCCTCGTGGTGAACTCCAGTCAGGGGGGCGGCAGTAAAGATACGTGGGTGTTGGAAGAGTGATTCAAAATTAATGGCTGCTGTCCCAAGCTTTCCCGAGGTAAGCAAGGGAAAGCATTCTTTTTCTTGTCCAACTGAATTCCGGCGGATTCAGCTTCTATACTGATTACTATGATTTCACGTGTGGCCGAACATTGTTTTTGGATGAGCCGTTATCTGGAGCGGTCGGAGAATACTGCGCGGATATTGGAGGTAATCCAAACCCTGCTTCTGGATTTCCAGGTCCCCGTGGACCAACAGTGGCGGCCGTTACTGATCATTAGCGGCATCCATCAATTCAAGGAGGAGTTGGATTCCGAGATTGCTCAGCGGTACATGACTTGGGACGGGGAAAATAGTTGCAGTATCGTTTCTTCTATAAGTGCCGCTCGCGAAAATGCCCGGATTATTCGCGAAGTGATCAGCGAAGAAATGTGGGAGCGCATTAACTACTCGTATCTGTGGTTGAAAAATCCCCGTGCCCGCCGATTATATGAGCAAAACCGCAGCGAATTTTACAATCTCATCAAACGAATCAATCAAGTCATCTATGGTATTGGCGAAGGAACGATGTCTCATGGTGAGGCCTGGGAGTTCTTTCAGCTAGGTCATTATTTGGAACGTGCCTGCCAAACCGCCCGGATCCTGGATGTGAAATATCATCTTCTCCTCCCTACTCCGGAACATTTAGGAACGCCAATCGATACAGCTCACTGGGCCGCGATTCTGACGAGTTGTTCGGCTTATGAGGCTTACCATAAACAACGAACGGGAACATCTCCCATTTCCGTGGCGGATTTTCTTATCTTCGATTCTCATTTTCCCCGGTCAGTTCGCCACTGCCTGTTCATGTGCCAAGCGGCTGCTCACGCCATTTCCGGACGGCCGGTCTCGCGTCCGGGAAATGATGTCGAATATGCCTTGCAATCGCTGGTTGGTTGGCTGCAACTGATCCAGATCAATGATTTTGTGGAAGCGGGACTCCATGATGCTCTGACAACGGTAATTAACCGCATACACGAAATCGGCAATATGATTTTCGAAACGTACTTTGATGTGCAAATTGAAAAATATACTGCGGAGTTTGACAACACTCAGCAGCCTTGTGAAGCCTCATGATTAATAGCTGGATGAGCCCGAATTCTGTCGGACCTATTGGTAGCTGAATCCGCCGGAATTGATTGGGCTTCGATATCTGAATCCAGACTGCGAAACAGGATTTGTTCGGAAAGATTCCGGCGGAATTAAGTTCACCCTCTTAATCCAAGAAGTAAGAACAATGTCAATCCAGGTTGCCCTTCATCACGAAACGATCCACCGCTACGATCGTTTGGTTAATTTATCGCCTCATGTCATACGATTACGGCCTGCTCCGCATTGCCGGACTCCCATATTGTCTTACTCGTTGAATGTTTATCCCAAGAATCAATTTCTGAATTGGGCCCAAGACCCGTACAGCAATCACCAGGCCCGATTGGTGTTTTTGGAGCCCACCCGGGAATTCCGAGTTGAAGTGGACTTGATTGCCGATCTGAAGGTTATCAATCCCTTTGACTTTTTTGTGGAAGATTATGCAGAGAAATACCCGTTCAAATACGACAAAGAATTGGCAATGGAATTAGTTCCTTACCTGGAGAAGATTCCCGGTGGTCCCCTTTTCCAGGAAGTCGTTTCCAAATTCACAGGCGAAAACAAACGCTGTGTGGATTTCCTGGTCGACCTCAACCAATACCTCAAAGATCGGATCAAGTACATTATCCGCTTGCAACCCGGAATTCAGACTTGTGAAGAAACCCTGGAGCGCGGCATCGGTGCCTGCCGGGACACCGGTTGGTTGTTGGTGCAAGTTCTTCGCCATTTGGGATTAGCTGCCCGGTTCGTTTCCGGTTACCTCATTCAATTAAAGCCGGATGTGAAGCCGTTGGAGGGTCCGGAAGGAGCTTTGCAAGACTTCACGGATCTGCATGCTTGGACCGAAGTCTATCTTCCCGGTGCCGGGTGGGTTGGTTTGGATCCAACGTCGGGGTTGTTGGCCGGTGAAGGCCATATTCCTTTAGCCTGCACCGCTGACCCATCAACCGCTATGGCCATCACCGGGTCCTTTAATCCGGCCTATCCAATGGAGAACGGAGCGAAGGTCAAGGATGAATTCCACTTCAATATGTCAGTGAAACGGATTTACGAAACCCCCCGTGTCACCAAGCCCTACACCGAGGAACAATGGGAAAGCATCAATTCTCTGGGAAATCAGGTAGATGAGGAGTTGGAAAAAGGGGACGTTCGCTTGACCATGGGAGGCGAACCAACATTTGTCTCCATTGATGACATGCAAGGGGAGGAGTGGAACTTTGCCGCCATGGGGCCGACCAAGCGGTTGCTGGCGGGCACTTTATTGAGGCGGCTGCACGATAAATTCGCTCCCACCGGTGTTCTGCATCATGGCCAGGGAAAATGGTATCCCGGAGAGTCTCTGCCCCGATGGAACTTTGGCTGTTTCTGGAGGCGTGACAATGTGCCCATCTGGAAAGACATCGACCTGATTGCCAACGAGAATCATTCCTATGGAGCAGATGAACTAACAGCGAACCAATTCATTACCAAGTTGGCTGTGAAGTTGGAGGTTAATCCCAAGCACTGCATTCCGGGATACGAAGATGCTTGGTACTACCTGTGGAGAGAACGCCGGCTGCCTACCAACGTCGATCCCCTGAACAACAAATTGGAAGACGAAGAAGAACGCAAACGCTTGGCCAAAATATTCGAGCAAGGCTTGAAAAAGACTGTTGGATACGCACTTCCCTTGGACCGCTACTGGTCCGGAGGGCAAGGAAAATGGGTAAGCGGCCGCTGGTTTTTCCGCCCGGAACACATGTTTCTGTTTCCCGGCGATTCGCCCATGGGATACCGCCTGCCGCTGGATTCCATTCCCTGGACAGCACCCGAAGAACGCCATCCCCATGTGG
>CAZPPD010000818.1:0-3139 GCA_964588185.1 uncultured Alcaligenaceae bacterium
ACCACATAGAGGTGGTTCATCTTCTTCACAGTTGATGGACGGACCTGGGCCATCTCTCGCAGGGTCCGGTCACCAAATATTACATAAGCAGGGACTGGAGTTTCGCGGTTTTCCGCAAGTTCCCGCCGCAAACTTTTCAGCCGTTCAAACAAGGTTCGATCCACGCCTTCCCAGGATTCTTTATCCGCTCCCGACAGGAGTACTTCTTCCTTGGTTTTTTTCACGAGTTGGTTGAGGCGCACCTGCCGTTGGCCGCGCATCACTTGCCAGGAGGCTTCATTCAGAACAACAACCGGAACACTTTTTCCACTCGGCAAGCTGACTTGTTCCTGGGCAAGAACCTCTTGGTTGATGAGTTGATAGGTAAGGTGGCGGAGCTCGGTTTTGGAGTATTCTGAAAGGATTCCATAGGTGCTCAATTCATTGTGACCTAATCGGCGAATTTTTTCGGTGTTCTCTTTACGCAAGATACTAATGATGTGATTGATTCCATAACGTCCTTTTACGCGGGCAACGCAAGAAAGAATCTTTTGGGCCACAATCAAGGCATCGGGAATTTCTTCGGTGTCTCCCAAACACAAATCACAGGCCTGACAGTTGGAGTTGCCATATTGCTGGCCAAAATATTGCACCAGAGCGCGATGGCGACAAATTGGTTCCCGGCAATAGTTGGCCATGTCGCGTACGTGCTTCTTGGCTATCTCCAGGTTTTCGGCGGGGACCTCGGCTTCTTCGTAGGATCTGTCCAGAATAGAGTTCCAGGTCATCAAATCGGACCCGGAGTATAACAAAATACACTCGGCTTCCAGTCCATCGCGGCCCGCCCGACCCGTCTCTTGCTGATAATGTTCAATCGACTTGGGCATGCCGGTGTGCAAGATGAACCGAATGTTGGAGCGGTCGATGCCCATGCCGAAGGCAACGGTGGCTACAATTATGTTTACTTTCTCCGAAGCAAATTCGTCCTGGACGTAGCGGCGATAATCACTTTCCATCCCGGCATGATAAGGCAGCGCATTGTATCCCTTGTCCTTGAGCAGGAGCGCCACATCATCTACATCCCGGCGGCGGATGCAGTAGATAATTCCCGCTTCATCCTTGTGGCGTTCCAAAACGGCTATGATTTGTTGGTCCAATTTGTTTCGAGGAAGCACACGAAAATTCAGGTTCGGCCGATCAAAGTTTCCAACCAAGATCTCCGGGTTGTTCAACGAGAGTTGTTTGCAAATATCTTGGCGAACCGGCACAGTAGCAGTGGCAGTATAAGCATGCACCGAAGAACCCGGGAAAATTTCCCGCAGGCGACTCAGTTGTCGATATTCCGGTCGGAAATCATGTCCCCAGTGACTGATGCAATGAGCTTCATCAATGGCAAAGGTGTTGACCTGAGCTTCCCGCAGCATGCGGCAAAAATCCGGGGCTACCAACCTTTCCGGGGACATGTAAAGGAGTTTGAGTTTGCCTTCGCGGATGTCCATCTCGGTGACAAAGCGTTCTTCCGGTGACAAGGAGCTATCAATCTTCCCGGCAGAGATACCGCAAGCTTGTAAGCTGTCCACTTGGTCCTTCATCAGGGAGATAAGGGGAGAGACTACTACCGTCGTTCCCTCCTTGGCGATTGCGGGAGCCTGGTAGCAAAGGGATTTTCCACCCCCAGTCGGCATCACTACCAAGGAATCCCGGCCTTCCAAGACCGCTTGCATGGCCGGTTCTTGTTGGGATCGAAACGAGCGAAATCCCCAGTATTTGGAAATCACTTCTTGCAAATCGGTCATGGAGGGGGCGGACATGATCCTTGGACATTCCTTTGATGCGTGATTGAAGTTAAAAATTAATGCTAATAGGCAGGAATATTGTCAACAACAGAAAAACTCAGTCAGAAGGTTGAGTTTATAAGATTTGGGTGAAAATTGGGCCTGATTGAGATATTCAAGAACTGGCAAACCGTCGGGGAGAAGATGCTACGGGAGGAAATAACCGGGAACCAAACCAACCACCGGCCATGCACAATAGGACCACACACGCAACCAAGCCAATGATCTCTTCCAGGAAAATCTCACTTTGAACCAGGTAAAATCCAACTAAAGCAATAGCCGAACCGATGCCGACACACAAACCTTGCTTGCCGCCATTAAAAGTATTAAAGCCGGCAATGGCGGCTCCGATTAACATGGCAAGTCCTGAAATTTCCCAAGTAATGAGCTTGGCTTGGAGGTGAGTGCTAACCTGCATTTGGCCTCGGCTGGCAGTCATAACAAAATCCAGCACGACTGTTGGAGAGATGACGCCAACGACTACCACTGCCGTTCCGATAAAAACCTTAGGCCAGGAAATGGGGCCTTGGAACAACATGGTACCACTTGACCGGCGTACTTTGGATTTTGCTGTGGCTTTGGCAATAGGATTAGCTAGTGCCAGTTTGGGCAACGGCCGCCAGATTATGGAACCGATAAACCCACCTAAAGCACCACAAAAGGTTTCCAGGATCGGAACTCCGTAGAGCAGAACCCCAACGGGTGGATGGTTCTGAAAGATCCGGATCGCTAGGAAGATAAAGCTATTACCCAAACCAATGAAACCGCCAATGAATAGCCCTTTACTCTGTCCGGCCCCTGCCAGCCCACCGGCGATCAACAAACAGACGGCTTGTAAGCCCTGGAGAATAATAATTTCGAACAAGGCAGTCCAGGTGTTCGAAGATTCCGGACCTTCGCTGAAAGACAAGCTGCCATCCCAAAAGAACCGCAGTCCCAATGCCAATCCTTGAGCCAATAAGAGCCCGACCAGAATACGCCCCATAGGAGAATGTTGCCAGGCGTTCTTCTTTCCTGCAACGCCTTTGGAACTGCCGGCAGTTGAAGAAAAATGCAACCGGACGGCACAGGAAGGACATTGGATCTGTTGATCGAAAATGCCGTTACACTTCGGACAGATCATCGGCATGGCTTAATCCCAATTGAAACGAAAACCTAGAGGTTTCGAAGGCCCTACACCTATTCAAGATTTGAAACTGTCTTTGAAGGAGTATAGGTTATTTTTTGGGATGTGAGAAATTCTGTGAGCTTTCGTTTTCAGATTTCCGGATTAGGAGTAATTATTGGGCAAAGTGAAAATGTTTAAGAAAGATTAAAATACCAAT
>CAZPPD010000819.1:0-3139 GCA_964588185.1 uncultured Alcaligenaceae bacterium
CTAATAGACAGTAAATCTTTGGCGGACACTCTACCAAGCCCACGGGTTGCAAACACCGAACTACCACGATCTAGAAGATCATGTTTTCGAGACCTACCTGTGGATGGAGGAGCGATTGCAAGAAACCAGGAACCTGATTGATAACCGTCACTTATTATTCCTGCGGTATGAAGACCTGGTAAAGGATCCAATGGGAGAAATGGAAGAAATCTATCGGAGGTTGGACTTGGGTGACTTTGAAATAGCCCGACCCCATTTGGAAGAATACTTATCCAGTGTCAAAGACTACCGGACCAATCGATATGAGTTACCACCGGAAATAGAATCTGAGGTTACAGAGCGCTGGGGATCAATCATCGATCGATACGGATACACCAGGCGAAGCAATAGCTTAACCAAGGAACGACCAGAGGAACTTGTTCGCGGGTAACTGATCTATATAGATGAAAGAGTGCATTCTTTGCAATCTGACAGTCCTACCTTGGATTTAATTTAGGCCAACCAAATGAAGCTCGCATTCAGCACCAACGCATACCTTAAGTTCTCTTTTGCCGAAGCCGTTCGCAGACTTGCAAAGATTGGCTATGCCGGGGTTGAGATAATGGCGGATGTTCCGCATGCCTGGCCGGCGTGCCTTCTTGAGGAACAAAAGCAGGCAATCCGGGAAAACCTCCAGGAGAACCACCTGGAAATCTCCAATATCAACGCCTTCATGATGAACGCTGTTAGCGACCCTCGCCAACAATACTGGCATCCCTCCTGGATTGAACCGGACCCGCACTATCGCCGCATTCGCATTGAACACACCAAGCGAGCGCTGACCTTGGCGAAGGAATTGGGAGCGAAATGTATTACTACGGAACCGGGCGGGCCGGTTGCCGCTGGGCAGTCCTGGTCGGATGCCCTGAAATTGTTTGTGGAAGAACTGAAGCCCGTGGTTGAACATGCGGAAAAAGAAGGAGTGCTCTTGTTGGTGGAACCGGAACCGGACTTGCTGATTGAAAAGGCCGAACAATTTGAGGAATTTATGCAACACATTGAATCACCCGCCTTAGGGCTTAACTTTGACATCGGCCATTTTTATTGTGTTGGCGATGACCCGGCTGCTACCGTTCCCCGATTACAAAAGTATACCCGGCATTATCATCTGGAGGATATTGCGGCCACTCGCGTACATCATCACCTTATTCCCGGCGAAGGAGCCATAGATTTCAGATCCACTCTCCAGGCGATTCAAAAATCCGGGTACGATGGTTGGGTAACCATCGAACTGTATCCCTATGTGAATAATCCGGACGAAGCGGCCCAAACCGCATTGCAACGCGTTGAGCAAATCATCGCTGACCTATGAAAACACTTCTGCCTTATCTTCAGTTGATACGTTTGCCGAATGTCTTCACTGCCATGGCGGATATCATCATGGCCTGTCTGGTGGTTGGAGCGCTTCCGGAACATTGGTTGCCGTTTATACTGATATTGTTGGCTTCCTCTTTGCTCTACTGCAGCGGAATGGTCTGGAATGATTTCTTTGACCTGGAACAGGATAAAAAGGAACGCCCTTTCCGGCCGATTCCATCAGGCAGGGTTTCTCTTAGGCAAGCAGCAACATTGGCCGTTGGGCTGATGGGAATTGGAATCCTGCTTGCCACGATTGCAGATTTTCGAAGTGACGGATTCCGAGGATTAACCTCACTCCTCGCAGTTTTACTTGCAGGAACAATTCTCCTCTACGATGGTTGGTTGAAGCGGACAGTTATGGGACCAGTGGCAATGGGGACCTGCAGGTTTTTAAATGTCTTATTGGGGTTGTCAGTCCATGCGGTTTGGATTGGAAATTGGGGAATCCTGTTAGCGCTGGTAGTAGGAGTTTACATTGTTGGGGTAACTTTCTTTGCACGAACCGAAGCCAAGGAAAGTAATCAGTTCCATTTGATATGCGCTACGTTAATCATGTTGGCCAGTATAGTGTTGGCACTGATTCTTCCACATGTTGGAGGTGTTCTTTCTGAAGAAGACACCAACTCCTGGATATATTCTCAAGCGCGGTTGAGACATTGGATATTTCCCATATTGCTTGTGGCATTTGGAATCTATCTGGGGATTCCAATCTTCAAGGCAATTCGGCATCCTTTACCGAAGCATGTTCAACCTGCGGTCAAGCAGTCGGTTCTCGGCTTGGTAATACTGGATGCCATCCTAACTACTCCATTCGTTGGTCCTGCCGGGTTGCTATTGATTCTGCTCCTGGTTCCGGCAAAATTGATTGGGAAGTGGGTTTACTCGACTTAGTAACGAAGCCAAAAAACATGGACCCTCAAGTCTCGCCGGACCAACAGTTCTTGACCCAATGGCATCGCTTGTTTGGGGTTATTGTTTTGCGGGAAATGGCGAAACAGCCACACAATGCCTTCTGGCATTTGTTTAGCGCTGCCGAGGACCAAGTCCAATACGGAGCTGAAAACTTTAAGTTGAATATTTCGGATGCATCCACCATTTTGGCCCAATTGGTAAAGCAATATACCTTGGAGGGATTAACCATGCCGTATACCGTTGAACAATTCAATCAAGAAGTGAAGGAACAATACAAAAAAGAAATTAAAGAAGAAATGAAGGGAGAAATAATAAAGGAACTAACTGCGGAAGATCTGAAGCGAAAAATAATAGAGCTTCCGGCGGCAGACCTAACAGGAATATTGAAAGAACTCCCGGCGGAGAATCTATTTGGAAGTCTTAAAGGACTTCCCGCGGACTCCCGAAACCAAATTCTTAAAGACCTCGAAGAATCATCCTAACAATTTCATCGAAAATTCGTTAATGACTGCAATCCAACCCAACCCCATCAGAACCAAGCCAAAAACCATGCAGCTTGGTTCATTGGAACTCGCCTCCTGCTACTGGCTTTCACCGCTGGCAGGGTATACTACTTTGCCGTTCCGGATGATTGTCCGGGAATGTGGCGGTCTCGGTTTAGCCACCACCGACTTGGTAAATGCCAAGGCTGTGCTGATGGGTAGCAAGAAAACCATGGAGCTGATCCAAACTATTCCCCAAGACCGTCCGTTAGCCGTACAGATCTATGGCACCAAATCAGAGGAAATGCGCGACGATGCCGCAAGGCTGAAAGATTTTGGTGCCTACG
>CAZPPD010000820.1:0-3137 GCA_964588185.1 uncultured Alcaligenaceae bacterium
GTGTCTTGAAGGAATTGGTTGAGATTAACGAGTGGCTTGTGTAAGCTCAGTTCTCCAAAAACTACCGCAGATACCGGGGCTTTGGCGGGTGTGGCCATCGCCCCACTAATCGTCCCGGCGGCAACGGCTATGGTCCCATTTGCATGATCACCGGACAAGCCCAAGCGGCTTGGTCTTTGATCGCCCAATGCGGGATCAAGGTAAACCGCGAGCGCTACAATTTAGCTCACGAATTTCTGGCCAAGGGCACCAATAACATCGGCTACGTTTGGTATGCCGACGGAAATGCCGGGGATGATAAGTATGCCGATATGGGTCGGACCGGCGTTGCGGCGGTGGCTCATGCAGTTTGCCCGTTCGGCGGAAAAGAATACAAGGATTATGCCTTGCGCAGTGCGCGGTGCATCGGCAAAAACTACAACACGTTCTTTGACACCCATGGTTCGGCAATTCTGGGGATGGGTTGGACCGCGCTAGGAGCCGCAGTGGACGAAAATTCTTTCCGCAATTTGATGGATAAGCATGTTTGGTTCTTCAATCTTTCCCACTGTCCTGATGGAACCTATTATTTCATGCCAAATCGGGATCCCAATGCTCAAGACTACCGTGCGGCGAAATATCTTTCGGCAACCTCCGCAACCGCATTGATTTTTTCGATCAAACATCGATCGTTGCGGATTACGGGCGGCAAATCGGATTGATGGAAGAATTGCGGATTGCCGATTGTCGAAAGTTGTTTTCTCATTTTTCGATAAACGACAATCGGCAATCAATATTCCCCTTTCAAGATCTTGATCCCTGTGCAATGTTTCCTTATGATGTTTATGGATAAATAGTAGTAATCTGGTCCTATTTATGGGATTTCTCAGCCGCAAAGTGGATTATGGTCTGTTGGTGCTTTACTCCCTCTCCCAATGTGAAGAAGGCGGAAGTGCCCGCACTATTTCTGATCAATTCGGCTTGAGCCGGGCTTTTGTGGCGAATATTTTGAAGAGTCTTCGGAAAAAAGGCCTCATTGAAAGTCAACGCGGCGTAAAAGGTGGCTACTCGTTAAAGATATCCCCTGAGGAAATTTTTCTCACTGACTTGATGGATGCTTTGGATGAGCCTTTTCACTTAGCCGAATGCTGTCAGGAATCCCCGGATGAATCTTGCTCAGTGTTTGGGCGGTGCCCGATTAAAGGGCCCATTGCCGAATTTCATTCGCGAATTCGCAACATGCTTGGCTCGATTTCCCTGGCCGATTTGATCGAGAAATCCTCAGATGACTTAATTCCGGTAGAACTAGAAGTTCTCCGCTGCAAATAAAAAATGGGAATAAGCTTACCAATATACCTGGACAATAATTCCACCACGCGGGTTGATCCCCGTGTTCTGGAAGCGATGCTGCCCTTCTTCACGGACCATTACGGCAATGCTGCCAGCAGAACCCATGCATTTGGATGGAAAGCAGAAGAAGCCGTTGATACCGCCAGAAAACAAGTAGCCCAAGCCATCGGAGCCAGCGCTCGAGAGATAATATTTACCAGCGGTGCCACTGAGAGTGACAACTTGGCGTTAAAAGGAGCCGCACGGATGCTCCAAACCCAAGGCAATCACATCATTACTGTCGGTACCGAACACAAAGCAGTCTTGGATGTCGCCAAGCGGCTTGGCCGAGAAGGTTTCGAGATCACGTTTCTTCCCGTTGATGAAGAAGGATTGATCTCAGTCGCAGAATTAGCGGACGCCATCACCGAAAAAACCATTCTGGTTAGTGTTATGGCTGCCAATAATGAGATCGGTGTGCTGCAACCAGTGACGGAAATCGGCAAGCTATGCAAAGAAAGCGGGGTGGTCTTTCACACTGACGCAGCGCAGGCTGTCGGCAAGATCCCCCTGGATGTTGAGGAAATGGGAATTGATTTACTCAGCATTTCCGGGCATAAGATGTACGGGCCAAAAGGAGTTGGTGCTCTTTATGTGCGGCGGCGAAATCCCCACATCCGGTTAGATCCGCAAATAGGCGGCGGCGGCCACGAACGGGGAATGCGAAGCGGGACTTTACCGGTTCCTTTGGCAGTCGGTTTGGGAAAAGCCTGTGAACTTTGCCTCCAAGAAATGACCGCCGAAACCACTCGCCTAACTACTCTTCGCCGGAAGTTGCAAGAGGGAATTAGGGCCGGATTGGAAGGGGTGTCGTTGAATGGCCATCCCACCAACCGGTTGGCAAATAACCTGAATCTAAGCTTCGCCCACGTTCAAGGCGAAGCCCTGATGATGGCGATGCGAAACGTAGCCGTCAGTTCCGGTTCCGCCTGTACGTCGGCAAGTGTCGAGCCAAGTTATGTCCTGCGAGCTTTGGGCGTTCCCGATGATTTGGCTCGCGGCAGCCTTCGCTTTGGTTTGGGGAGATTTACCACTGAAGCGGAGATCGATTATGTGATTCCGGAAGTAATTCGCGTGGTGAATCAACTACGCGAGTTGGATCCTACTTACGAACCAAGTGGGAAAGCGATAGAAGTAATTTCCTGAAGTAACGCCGGGCCAATCCGGCATATTTATAGTTTCCAAACCCAAAAGGAGAGAACGTATGGCTATCACCCTGACCGAAAAGGCAGCCAACGAAGTAAAGCGCATCATTGCGGAACAAAAGGAAGGCGGCAACGCTCCCGAACAGATCTTCTTGCGAATGCGAGTTGTCGGCGGCGGTTGCAGCGGCTTCCAGCATAAGTTGGACTTGGACCCGGAACTCAACGAACGACTCGACGAAAAATTTGAGTTCCACGGGGTACCCTTAGTCATCGACAAGCGAAGCTTGATGTACCTCAGCGACGTCACTGTCGATTTCCACGACGACTTGAACCGCCGCGGATTCAGCATCTCCAACCCCAGCGCCAAAAGCACCTGCGGTTGCGGTTCATCGTTCTCGATGTAAAATCACGAAAATCAAAAGCCCTGCCGGGGATTCCTTGCAGGGCTTGGTTTCTCTCAAGACTTTTTGTAAGATCATACCAACGATCACGGGCGTTTAACTCAGCGGCTAGAGTACTTCCCTTACAAGGAAGGAGTCGGGGGTTCGAATCCCTCAACGCCCAATTGTTCTAAAATAATATCGTCAAATATCAGTAACTGTTCCCCACCCCTAACGGGTTCCA
>CAZPPD010000821.1:0-3133 GCA_964588185.1 uncultured Alcaligenaceae bacterium
TCCTTTGGGAGTCAGTTGAAAATGAGAACGAATGAGCTCGACCAAGCGTTCTTCCGTAAGTCCGGGAGCCATGGTACCGAAAGTTGAAACCCATATGTTCAAGGGCTCCGGGTATCCAATGGCATAAGAAAGTTGAACTTCGCATTGGCTAGCCAAATCGGCGGCAACAATATTCTTGGCAATGTAACGAGCCATATAAGCAGCAGACCGGTCGACTTTAGTTGGGTCCTTGCCGCTGAATGCACCGCCACCGTGACGGCCTCGGCCGCCGTATGTATCGACAATGATCTTTCGGCCGGTCAAACCGCAATCGCCATGCGGGCCGCCTTCAAGGAAGCAACCGGTAGGATTGACGTGGCAGCGGACAACGTCGTCACTAACCTCTTGGGGTGGAGTCCCCGGGCGAACCATGAAGAGATCGCCTTTTACCAGGTCTTTCCACTCTGCTTGCAGGGTTGGAAGAATCAGCTTATCAATAATTTGCTTGCGGGCATCATCGGAAAAGTAGTTCTTGCCGTCTTTTTGCTCCATCACACTTTCGTCGTGTTGTGTGGAAAGAACCACGGTGTGAATGCGGTTGGGAGTACCATCTTCGTTATATTCAATGGTCACTTGGCTTTTGGCATCGGGGCGAACGAAATTCAACTCCCCGGACTCCCTCATTCGGGCGTGGTTTTCAACCAAGCGATGGGCCAAATAAATCGGCAAAGGCATCAGGGTGCTGGTTTCCTTGCAGGCAAAGCCAAACATCATTCCTTGGTCCCCTGCTCCGCCATGGTCGACTCCCATGGCGATATCGCCTGATTGGGAATGAAGGTGAGAAATAATTTGGCAGGCATCGGCGGAAAAACCAATTTTGGGATCGGTGTAACCGATTTTGTGAATGGCTTCACGTACCAATCCGTCCAGGGTTTTTCTAGACAGATCAGCATTGGTGGTAATCTCACCCGCGAGGACAACCAAATCCGTGGTCACCATCGTTTCACAAGCAACCCGGCTTCGAGGATCCGCTCTGAGACAATGATCCAGAATGGCATCGCTAACCTGATCCGACACTTTGTCCGGATGGCCCATGGAAACTGATTCGCTGGTAAATAAGTAGGTTTCTTGCGTCACGTTATTTTCCTCTTTTAGAGCGATTGTCCTAATTTAAGTCTGATTACGGAATTAAGAAAAATTATAGAAATTTTTCAAGAATCGGAAATGCCAAGGGGACTGCAAGGCCGGATACCGGATTATTTGGTACTAATTCTTTTCTTCCGAATAATGGTTTATTCCCAGAAGAAATGCTTGTAAAATAATAATTCCTACCAAATGGTCCCCGCAATACCTTGTGCAGAGGTTCTTCATGAATCCAGTTGAAAAATATCTCCAACTCGAAACCCGCCGCCAGTTCTTCTTTAATACCGGCGTAAGTCTTGGAAGTGCCGCTTTAGCTTCCCTGTTGATGAATGACTCCTCTAAAGCCGATGCCAATAACGGCAACGGGCAACCGGCGACTCAATCAAGAGGTTTGCCGGGGCTTCCCCACTTTCCCGCCAAAGCTAAGCGAGCCATTTATCTGTTCATGTCCGGAGCTCCGGCCCAGATGGATATGTGGGATTATAAACCGCGTATGGATGCGATGTTCAATGAGGACTTGCCCGATTCCGTTCGCATGGGTCAGCGATTAACCACCATGACTTCCGGGCAACAACGGTTCCCCATTGCTCCCTCCAAATATCGTTTCCGCCAACACGGTCGCTGCGGCACCTGGGTCAGTGAATTGCTGCCGCATACCTCCACAATTGTAGACGACATCGCCCTGATCAAGACGGTACACACTGAAGCCATCAATCACGACCCGGCAATTACTTATATCTGCACCGGGAGTCAGCTTCCTGGAAAACCAAGTCTGGGAGCCTGGTTAAGTTATGGTCTGGGAAGCGAGAACGACGATTTGCCGGCATTTGTGGTGCTGAATTCCACCTGGTCTGCCCGGCGGGATGCCCAAGCCTTATATAACCGGCTGTGGGGATCCGGTTTTCTCCCTTCACGGCATCAAGGTGTTCTTCTACGCACTCAAGGCGATCCGGTATTGTTTTTATCCAATCCGCAAGGAGTCAGCACCAACACGCGCCGGCGAATGTTGGATGCACTTTCGCGACTCAATCAACAACGCTTTCAGGCCATGGGAGATCCGGAGATCCAAACCCGAATTGCCCAGTATGAGATGGCTTTCCGCATGCAGCGGTCGGTGCCCGAGTTAACCAACCTGAACAATGAGCCGGAAAGTACCTTTTCTCTCTATGGCCCCGATGCACGCCGCCCCGGAACTTTTGCCTACAACTGTTTGTTGGCTCGTCGGCTGGCGGAAAGAGATGTTCGCTTCGTCCAAGTTTTCCATCGAGGCTGGGACCAGCACGGCGCTCTGCCCCGGGATTTACCCCTGCAATGCCGGGACATCGACCAGGCTTGTGCTGCCCTCATTAAGGACCTGAAACAGCGCGGCATGCTGGAGGATACAATGGTGATTTGGGGCGGTGAATTTGGCCGCACAATCTATTGCCAGGGCCGATTGACCCGGACGAATTATGGACGGGACCATCATCCCCGCTGTTTCTCAATGTGGATGGCCGGTGCCGGAGTCAAAGGCGGGGTGGTGCATGGAGAGACAGATGACTTTAGTTATAACATCACACGCGACCCGGTTCATATTCGCGACATCAACGCGACAATTTTAAACCGATTGGGCATAGACCATGAACGGTTGTCGGTTCAGTTTCAAGGATTTGATCAGAGATTAACTGGTGTAGAAGAAGCTCACCCGATTTCAAATATTTTGACATAATTCCATATATATTGCATTTTGCTTTTTAAGACCAGTAGCAGACATAAAAGCTACTGGTCTTTTTTGTTTCCTGGGAAAATGTTTAGATCAGCTGCAAGATGATGCCACTCTAATAAATCTGAATATATTTCTTGAATTATACCTTTATAATTAGAAATACTAAGTTGCTATAACAGGCGTAAATATAATTCTCGAAGATATATGTTGCAAAATAATATAAGGGAGCCGGCAGGGACATGTAAAAAAATAAAAATATTTTCAATAGAATTTGTTTTAGTATATACCATCTGAGCTTGAAAATAT
>CAZPPD010000822.1:0-3115 GCA_964588185.1 uncultured Alcaligenaceae bacterium
GGCGTAGATTCCGCGGGCCAGATAGATACGGTGGCATTGGTCCTTGGTGCTGGCCAATAGGAATTTGCCCAGGGTTAGGATTCCCGGATCCAGGTTGAGAGGCCGTTCAATCGGGTACTCTCCGGTTTCCGCCAATTCTTTTTCCAGGGCATTGGTCTGATGCTTGGCTTGGACGAGAAAGTCCTCGGGGACCAGATTCTCGAAGGCAAAGAATTGCTTTCGCAGGCCTTCGCCCATCGTGGACTGATAGTAAGTGGTGTGATGAAAAGAGAAGGGCTCACTGGCCAAAGCAACAGGGCCAAATAGCTCGACCAGTCGATCGCGGCCCCAGTCGATGGCTTTGGGAAATTGGCTGAAGTTGGCGACAACAAGGAGAACCGGCGGAGTTACATTTGCTTGAACTCGCCCGGTTCCCCAATGATTGTCTGGATGCGACATGAAGCTTTACCGCAGATTCTTTTCTTCCAGATATTCTCCCAGCCAGCCTTTGTCTTCTTCGCGGACATTAGTAGCGGGGTCTCGTTCGTAGTTGTCCAGGGAAAAGAAATCCCCTTGATCATAACAGCGGGAGAAAGTGGATTGTAAATCGATAACTGTATCCCGGTCGTCGGAGGCCAAGGGCAGGCGAAACCGCGGCAACCGTTTGCGAATGGTGGAGGTGTAAATTTCATGGCGTTCCGGCTGGGTGGCTCGGGTTACCGTGACGGCGTAATCCCATTCGGGCAGACCTTCCCGGGTGTAATCCAGCATGGGTTCGCCTTGGAGAACCAAGTCAATCTCGACGATGTTGCCGCGGAGCTTGCGGCACTCCTCCCGCTTGGTCAAAAAACAATGGCGGCCTTCCTTAGTGGTTTTATTCGCCGGGCTGACCACTTCAATTAGGGAGATGAGCCGGCCATCTCCCCGCTGGCGAATCTCGATGAATTCTTCTTCGTGCTCATCCCGAATGATGGAGGTGAAAAGCGCCTGCTCCGTCACATAGCGCCGCCTGCCCACCCGGGCGCGATAGCGATCGACCAGCCCGGGCAACATGGTTTGGTACAAGCAGCTGATCATGTGATGTTGGAACAAAGGCCAGAGTTTGTCTTCCTCCAAATATGGGTCCATTCCGGGTAAAGGGCTTGCCATGCGTGGTCGCTCCAACGTTGCGTAATTGGATAAAAATTACTTATCCCGAAAAGTCAGCAAAATGGGATGAGGCCAACTTTTGGGTTTATCTGAATCACCTGCCATTAGCCATCTGTTCAGTTTGTTGGGCAAAGAGTAACTTAATTTTATAGCTATTATTATGGACCTTTTGCAAGAGTAGGTAGCAAGGAATTTACCAACCTCAGGGATTGCTACATATCCTTCAATTGATACCTATTCGCTTGTTCCCCTTCCCCCTCTTGGAGGTGATTAGAATTAATATAACTCATTTTACCTGATTTCCTTGTCCTCAAAACCATGCCCGTCCATTATTTCATGATTTCTTGATACAGGTGTACGAAAGAAGGAAATTCTCCGGGAAACTGTCGCGGAGGGACCTTCAAATGCCCGCCATTCTTAGGCATACTTCAGATAGATAATCAGGTCGGCACTGCCCACCAAATTACACATCTTCTTGGGGGAGAAGCCATGCCAAAAGATGCAAAGATGGGATTGATTCTGGGAATCGGCATATTGATTATTATTGCCGTTTTGTTTTTCCGGCACAGGAATGGAAGCGATAAGAATCCCAAGCCGGCGGTATTCAACAAAACCCAAAAATCCCAAAACCCCGGCAATCAAGTGAGCTTGCCGGAAAATGGGGAGAAGGTCAGCGGCGGCTATCGCCATGTCGTCCAGGACGGGGAGACGTTATTCAGTATCGCCCAAAAATATTACCGGGACAAATCCAAATTCGTGCGAATCTACGATGCCAACCGGGGCCGCTTGGACAATTTTTCCAACCTGGCTCCCGGAACCGAGTTATTTATCCCGGAACTGCAGGACCGGGGACAACCGCATATGCGACTACGGTATTAAGGTTGCTCCGGTTGTTTCGCCGATTCCTGAACCTCTCGCAACCGCTGCCAGATAGCCTCTGCTTGCAAAATGGCATCTCCATCATACGCATCCCGATAAAGTGTTTTGCCGTTGGGAAGAGCAAAAGCCGGCATACGCGTCTCCGGTTCTATGGCATCCGGTTTTAGCATCCATCGGGTGTAAAAACTCTTCCTCAGCCGGGTGGAGGTCAGGGCTAGATTCACACCTGGAGCTTCAAAAACAGCGGTCGGCTTTTTATCTCCCATGATGTGGCAGGATATACAATTGAAGGCTTTCTTGCTGATTAATTCTTTTCCCACCTTCGCTTTTAATGGGTCCACTTTTTCCGGATTGGCTTTCCTGGGCAGAAAACCGTGTTGTTGGGCAATCCCATTGGCAAGGAGTTGACTCTTCAGAGGAAAAGAGGGCATGCGGGCATGCACCCAGTAACGTGGCTTTAAGGTTCTCTTCCCCGCGATAAAAGGACCCATCCACTCCGGTAACATTTTGTCCCCGGCCCAAGTAAGATCCGGCCGCGTTTGTTTCGCCGATTCTTCGGCTGCCCGGACTAACTTTTCGTCTTCTATCCCTTCCAGGTCAAACAACAGGTTTTCGCAGGCATCGCTAATTTGGGAGAAGCGATCTTTGTCCTGGTCATAAGGGTGACAAGCATTGCACCGGAGAACCTCAATTCGACGTTGGGAAAATTCTCGAGCGTTGTGCCTGGCTAAAGATATGGGATCGGACTTGAGGAACATTTCCAGGGCCAATTGGTCCGCCTTGTTCAAATGGTAGTCCGGAGCTTTGCCGCGTTGGCTTTTGTCCGAGGCGATGCATCCCAATTTCAGCTTTGTTTTCAGACTGGGAAGAGTTGGCATTTCGTGGGCCGGCTTAACCAAAGGTTGGCCGTCTTTGGGTTGATGACAATTTGCACACCCCAGTTCTCCGTAGAGGAGCTTTCCTTTCCCAATATCGGGTTGGTATTGGCCGGGACCTGGAAGCTCTTTCTTTCCCTTGGACAAAAGAAACGCAGCTAAGGCAACCGCCTCCTTTTCGCCTAAACGGAAATCCGGCATACGAATCCATTGGTAATGCTGGTCCGGATCCT
>CAZPPD010000823.1:0-3108 GCA_964588185.1 uncultured Alcaligenaceae bacterium
TGACAATTCAGGCAATGATCAAGCGATTGAGGAGCATTCCTTGCGAGGGCAAGATTTCGTGGGCTACAATCACCACCGGCACATCAATCTTTTCCTCTTCGGCCTTTTGATTGGCCGGGATACTGAGGTGGGTAAAAATTCGGCCTAGGACATCCCGGAGATCCGATAGCCTTTCCTTCAGGTATTCATCCTGAATCTTGCCGAAAAGGTCGGTGTATTCTTCCAGAACATCTTGCAAAGCAGAAGCGGCATCTACCCGCCGATTGAGGATTCCGGTTCGGACCTTGGCGACCAAAGTGGGGTCCTGCACCATTAATTTCTGCGCTTGGAATATTTCGGCTTCCTTTTCCCCGACCTGTTCGCGAACCCGAGAGGAAATCGTTTCAATCTCATCGGCGGCCGCTACGCACGCATCCTCAAACCGGCGAATCTCGGTTGATAAGGAAGTAGTATCTAATTGAATCGACTCCCTTGGAGCAAAGATCTGATCCACCGGGTAGGCGGCTGCTACTGCTATTCCAGGGGAGATAGGAATACCTTTTTTCATGAAGGTACTTTAACAACCGTTTTTTGCCGGGTCAATTGTCAACAAAAAGGATCCGGGTTGATGTTCCCAATTTGGGTGTTGCCGGAGAATAGAGAATTCTTGTCAATCGAAAGACTCCTGATGGTTTTTGCTGTTTTTTCGGGTGACTTGTTTCCGGCGTTTGCTTTATTTACAATCTCCAATTATTATTGTTTACTCCCCAATTCACATTCTCTCCTTTGAAACGGGATTCCCTGTCTTTCCAAACTGAGTTCGATTTCCCAGAAAGTAAATAGAGAGATGAATAACCGGACTTGGACCTTTTTTTGGGATTAAACCAATCCACAATGACTGAGTTGGAATCTGCAAAAATCCCGGAAAATAAACCAGTGAGTACTGGCAATACTCCCTTGCTGCCGTCCCGGGAACGTCCGAATCAATCCCAAGATCTCTGGCAACAATGGATCGTCTCCTTGTTGGGACTAATCCTGCTGCACTTCAGCCATCCTGTCTTCTGGATTGGACAATCCAAAGCCTTGTGGTATCCCCCAGTGGGTTTCGGGCTAATTTTAGTGGCTTGGGTAGGTTGGCGCGGGCTGGTGATTGCCCTGGCGGACGTGATGCTGATCCGCTTTTCTTATGGGCATTCGCTTACGCCGGAGATTTCGCTCTTGCCGGAACTGGTCCTAACCGGTGCGGAGCTATACCTGGCCTGGTGGTTTTACAAAGACATTTGCCAAGGAAAACGTCGAGTTAATGATCCCACTTCGGCTACTTATTTCCTTTTGATTGTCCCGGGAGCTGTGGCGGTTTGCATCTCGGTTTTTCGCGCCTGGCTCAGTTCTCAAGGAGAATTCTGGGAGAACCTTATTTGCATCTGGTTGTCTCACTCAATTGGGTTCCTGGCCCTGGCCCCCTTTTTCCTGGTGACGCTTACGCCGACACTCAGCCGATGGGGATTCATCACGAACGACCCGACGCAGCAGGTGAACTGGATTGATCCGGTAGACCGCCTGACTTTGGGAGATTGTCTCGAAATCGTGGGGCTATGCTTGGGAAGCGGAATTCTGACCATCCTGGTGACCTCAGCGCATCTGCAGATGGCGAAAATCAATTGGCATTTCTGGGCTTTGCTTCTGCTGGTAGTGATCTGGGCCAGTCTGCGCCAAGGGCTGCGAGGCGGTTCGGCGGTGGCGGGAAGTTCGGCCGTGGTGGCGTTAGGAATGGGAGCCGCCCTGGCGAGTATCGACAATCCCAGTTTTATTTCTCTGCAAGGAAACCTTCTGGCGTTGTGCAGTACCGGGCTTCTGGTAGGCGCTTCCTCCGGCTGGATTCGTGCCAGTGAAATGCGTTACCGCCAGGTAGTGGGCCACATTCCGGTAGTTCTATACAGCACCCGGCTTTTAGAACCGATAGGCCGAAAATCTCAACCCAAAGCCAGAGTCTTGCTGGTTAGCGCCGCCTGCCAACAGATCCTGGGTTGTTCTCCAACCAGTCTGGTTGGGGATTACCAATTATGGCTGGAGCGGGTTCATCCCGAAGACCGGGAACTGCTGATTGCCGCTTTTGCTCAGCTAGGATTGCAAAAGGAAACGGTCAAGGTTGAATATCGGCTAAACCCGGAGCTAATTCCCCAAGGTTATTTCCCCATTTCTCCCAGGCCTTCGGTGAGTTCCCTACCTAACTTCGGGGCCACCCATCGGGAAGCAAAGCCGGAACGCTGGGTCCGGGATACACTGGCTCCCAACTACGATAGAAAAGGCCGGCTCGAAGGGTGGGAGGGAGTGGTCGAAGACATCACCGATCAACGCCAACTTTCTCATGACCTCAACCGCACCACAACCATGCTCCACACGTTGGTGGCTAACTTACCGGCGGGAGTAATCTTTGTGCAGGGTCCCATGGGCCAACCGCTGCTGGTTAACGCTCGAGCCCAGGAGTTGTTAGGACAACGGGAAGAGCCCATTGCCGGCATCAACCATTGGCCGCGGATTTATCGCTTCTTCCGCCCCGATGGTTCCCTTTATCCCTGGGATGAACTCCCGGTATTTCAGGCTCTGCATTTGGGCGTACCCAATATGCGCGACGACATCATTATTCACCGTCCCGATGGCCGCCATATACCTCTGGTTACCTGGGCTACTCCAATAGATTTGGGACAAAAGGAACGCTTGCAAGCGGCGGTTTGGGTCTTTGAAGATTTGACCGCTTTGAAACAAGCAGAAGCCGCCCGGGTGGATTCGGAAACTCGTCTTCGAACGGTGATCGAAAGCATGAGTGAAGGGTTGGTGATTCAGGATCAAGAAGGGGCCGTTATTGAGTGCAACTCAGGGGCCTGCTCCATCCTGGAAACCACTCAGGAAGATTTGCTAAGCCGGTGGTCCTTGGGACCGAATGCCGAATGTTTTAACGAAGACGGCTCACCTCTCGCCCGCGAGGAACAACCGGATTGGGTTGCCTTGCACAGCAAACAGGCAGTGAGGAATAAAGTGATCGGGATTCCGGCCGGCTCAACCGAGTTCAAGGAATCCAAGGAATCCCGGGATCTTCGTTGGATCTTGGCGAATTCCGTTCCCTTGACA
>CAZPPD010000824.1:0-3101 GCA_964588185.1 uncultured Alcaligenaceae bacterium
AGGGAAAGTCACCAAGTAAACATGGAAAAGCTAGATCATCCCCAATACTGATCGCGATTACTATGTCTATGTTCCCGCACAATATAATCCTAAGGAACCGGCCTGTGTAATGGTTTTCCAGGATGGAAAATGGTATGTGAACCCTGATGGCCAATTTCGCGTCCCGATAGTTTTTGACAACCTCATTCACAAGAAAGAAATCCCGGTTATTATCGGGATCTTCATCAATCCGGGTGTTATCATCGATACCAACGGCAAACAAATAAGAAATCGCAGTTTCGAATATGACACCCTTTCCAATCAATATGCCTTGTTTCTGGAAAAGGAAATTCTTCCAGAGGTAGGCAAGAAATATAACCTGCGCCAGGATGCCGCTGGGCGAGGGATCTGTGGCATTAGCTCGGGTGGAATATGTGCTTTTACAGTCGCCTGGGAAAGACCGGATCTCTTTAGTAAGGTCCTCAGCCATGTAGGCAGCTTTGTCAACATCCGTGGCGGCGACCGCTATCCGGGAATTATCCGCAAAGCCAAGAAGCGTCCGATCCGCGTTTTTCTCCAGGGCGGAGAAAAAGATCTAAACAATCAACATGGCCACTGGCCCTTGGCGAACAAACAGATGGCAAAGGCATTGGAATTTCGCGATTATGATTTCCGCTTTGTATTCGGAACCGAAGGCCACAACGGCAAACACGGAGGAGCGATATTGCCGGACTCTTTGCGCTGGCTGTGGCGGGATACACCATTAGCTTCTGAAATAAAAAAGGAAGATTAACTTGCAATCTTGGTCTGAGCAAAATTATTAGCGTTTCAATTGGTTGAAATCACTTTTAGCAATATGCTTTTCCAGTTTTTCAAATCTTCTCGGAGGATGAAAGATGTACCGCCTACTGATGACCTGTTGTATTCTTCTACTACTATCTCCCCCTGCTCTTGCTCAGCAAAAAAAGAAAGGAAATGGAGTTTATAAGATCCAACCCGGGGATGTGTTAGGAATCTACGTTGAAGGAGTTCTAGGAAACAAGGAACAACCAATTCCCGTTCATTTTCCCAAAAAAGGCAAACCTACAATGGGTTATCCCATTCCTGTTTGGGAAAGCGGCAATATATCTCTTCCCTTAATCCCAAAAATTAAAGCGGAAGGTCGTTCTGTGGAAGAATTGCACAAGGTTCTAGTTGATGTCTATACCTCGAAAAAAATCCTGAAGGCGAATCAGACCAATATTCACGTTTGCTTGATGTATACCCCTGGCAGGACGAAACAAAGCAAAAGTTCTCTGACGAGTTTTCTGCAAGTTGGTAGAATCTACACATTTGCTCAAGGAGATTCGAGGATCCGAGGCAAAGTCCTATCCCCACCGAGTAAGGATTGGGTCCGAATTCAACTAGTGGATAATTTCGGAGGCAGTGCTGCATCCACTTTTACAGCTATAATTCGGCTAAGGAATATTGAGACCATTCTTGGAGAACCAAGTATCAATAAAAAATCTGGTAATGCCAATTAGTATTTCAACGCCAACAATCTTCGCATTCCTATCTATCCGGAACAATCTAAAATCCAGCTTGCAAACAACCAAGGATTGTTTGCCGGTGATGCAGATTGTCCGGGAGGAGAGGTTCCTATATCCAACTGGAAAGCGAAAGAAAAGTGAGCTTTTAAGGTGAATTCTTTCACTAGATTCTGTTTAATAGGCAGACCAAAAGGTCCGCTTTATTGTTGAGTTTTATCTATGAGAATAATAGTTGCCTTGTTGTTAATAGGAATGATTTCCTCGTTATCTTTGGCAGATACCCCCATTCCAGACATTGGGAAGACTTACAACATCCCCTATAAACTCACCGACACTTTACATGTTTTGGTTCGCGCCAAGATTAATGGCAAAGGTCCTTACAATTTCATCGTGGACACTGGTGCTCCCGTGCTATTCGTGTCCAAAGGAGTAGGGAAAAAGCTGGGCCTGAAAGCCGATTCTAAAAATTGGGGGAAAATAGCTCGCTTTGATATTGAGGGAGGAGCGGTCAACAAGGAAGTCCGGGTTCGAGTAGAAACGCCGTTTCAATTGGAGAGCATGAACGCAATGAACTTTGCCGGCGCGGAATAGCACGGCGTGATCGGCTACAGCATCCTGGCAAAATACAAACTGGAATTCGACCTCTCCCGCCACAAAATGCGGTGGACCCGCTTGAACTTTAATCCGCCGCCTCCAAGATCGCTCGGCGTAAAGGGCAAAGCCGGCGGCGGATTGAATGCGATGGCAGGTGTCATTAAAATGCTTAGCTTGTTTACCGGTAGGCGAAAAAATCCGGCCCTTATTCCACGGGGCTTTGTCGGCATCGCCTTGAAAGAGGTCGACGACAAGGTGATTGTCCGGCAGGTTCTCCGGAAAAGCCCCGCCGCCAAGGCTGGAGTTAAAGTAGGGGATCGGATCATGAAAATCGGCGAGGATAATGTCGACCGCCTGGCGGACGTATTTTCAGCCGCCGTTCATTTAAACCCTGGGACAACGATTCCAATGACAATTTTGCGAGCAGGCAACAAAGAAGAACTCACCATCACACCCGGGAAAGGACTCTAACCATGCAGAAGTTCTTTTTGGCTATCCTAGCCGGGTCCATGCTTGTGGGCCCCTCCAAAGCCGAAGGTCCAAAAGCCAAACCGGTAGTAGTGCCGTTCCAACTGTTGAAGACCCAGCACATGGTGGTGAAAGCCAAGATAAACGGCAAAGGTCCCTATCGCATGATCTTCGACACCGGGGCGCCGATGAATTTGCTCAGCAACAAAGTGGCCAAGGAAGCCAATGTTCTTCCCAAGAATTTTCGGCCACCTTTGTTGGCTCCTTTCGGTTCCAAGGGGCAATTTGACATCCGCCTTTTTGAGGTGGGAAGCTTGCAAAAAAAGAACCTTCCGGCGGTGGTGATGGACCACCCAACGGTGAAGTTAATGGCCCAAAAAGTCGGCCCTTTGGAGGGAATCGTTGGATTGCCTTTCTTTGGCCGCTATCGAATGACCATCAATTACCAAGCCAAAGTAATGACTTTTGTTCCCGGCTCTTACCAACCGCCCGACATCATGAAGAAAATGACGGCAGCCTTGATGGGGGCAA
>CAZPPD010000825.1:0-3093 GCA_964588185.1 uncultured Alcaligenaceae bacterium
GCCACCTGCAATGCTTCCATCCTGGCCTTCGGGAGTGCCGTCCACATCCGGCGAGAAATCCCGGTTGGCATTAAGCTGGTCGTTACCGCCATTGCCAATGAGGGTGTCGCTGCCATCGCGGCCGATGAGCAAGTTATCCCCGCCGTTGCCAATCAGCAGATCATTTCCAGGACCACCTACTAAAGCATCGATAAACTGAGTCATACCGGCATCCGCTACTTTCACAGTCATGTTTTTGTAGCCGCCTATGATCTCATTCGGTTCACCCAGATTAATGTTGACACTGCCACTGGCATCCGTGAGGCGTGAAAAGTCGAGTGCCACTTTGTGGCTGTCGTCACCAACAATAAGTTCTAAGGAACTGGGGTTGGTTGCATCCGTGAACTGGACGAGATTTACCCCTTTTGAGGAAGTGTTTAAGGTATCCTCACCACCTCCACCATTAAAGCGGAGGTATACGTTGTCGTTATTATTGGTGTTGAATAACACGACATCATTGTCTTCGCTCCCAAAGTAATCAACCTGCCGAAGGTCATTGGCGTTGGCAAGGTTTACCAAATTCACCACGCTTAAATCACCTGCTGTGCCATTGTCGATTACGATTCTCTCCAAACCAATGACGTCAACGGTATCATCACTGGTCCAGACATTGGCGGCAACAGAACCCCCGCCAACATTCACCGGAGCATTCACTGCGGTAACAATCACGAGCTTACTAGTTGCTGGGTTCACTCCAATAGCGGCAATGGCTTCATTGACGTTGTCGTTTTCCACCTCGAGGGTAGAACCGTTAACCGTCACTGATACGGTAGGCACTGCCCTCTCTTCCAAGGATTCCAACTGCAAACAAACCGGGGATTGCTTTACCTTGGAATTGGACTGACTGTTCACCCAAAAATCCTTTGCCGCGTGGGAAATTGAACGATATTTTCGTTTAAAGAAACCGGAAAAAAACATAAGAAATACCTCATTTCTGAAAAATTGTGCGCGGAGTGATCGCAGTTCCAATCACAAAGCTGGGGCGCGGAACTCTCAGCAAGCCGGAAACTCAACAAGATTTTCGAAGTTCCTGGGGAACTAGGATGCGAGCCTACTCCACACATAGTGGTGTTTGAAAAAGTTATCTAGGAAACCTAATCCCAGCAAATACTAAATGACCTGTGTTGGAGAAATCTTTCAGAGAAATTTCTGGAAAGAGAGAATTTTGTATTTAACCCGACGCCTTACAAGCGGTTATTGGGGACGTTGCGAACCTATCGGGTCAGGTAGGAAATAAAATCTCGGTAAATCAACCCAAAAAAATGGCTGACAACATAAGGTTAGGCCGTCTATCATATCACCATGAAAACAAACAAAATTAAGGCCGGCATGGTGGGGATGGGAATGATTTTCGACGAGACCTACCGTCCCCTTTTCGAGCACCTTCACCAACACGGGTTGTTCCGCAGAGACTTCGGTCTAGTGGAGGTAGAACTTTCCGCCGTTGCCAGTCGAACGGGTAAACGTGCCCTGCTCTACCAACAACAAGCGAAAGATAAGATTGCCAACTTCACCAGCTACACCGAACCCAATTCGATGGCCAAACTGCTGGACCATGGAGTAGACACGGTCTGTATTGCCACTCCCGACGACCGCCATTTTGAACCGGCTCGACAGGCATTGGAAGCAGGCAAGCATGTCCTCATCGAAAAGCCTTCCGTCCTTAGCCTTCAGGAGTTGGATCAACTCCAATCTCTGGCGGAAAAAAACAAGGTACTGGCTCGGGTGGTTTACCACAAACTTGCCGATCCCGATCACAAGAAAATGCGGACCCTTTACCAAGACGGCATCCTCCAGCATGTGAACACGGGCTACTGCACTCTCCTGGAGCCGAAATCCATCAGCGGCAACCAGTTCTCCGAATGGATCACCGGCCGCAATCCGGGCACCTACGTTGCCGTCCACTACATCAAGCTGATTGATTTCTCCTTTGGCCCAAACTGGAGTCTGAAACGCATCACCGCAACCGGCCAACGGGGATTAGTAGGCCCGGCAGACGGGAACACCTGGGATTCCACCCAGTTGCAGATCATCTATCAACACCCGGACCATCGCGAAGCTGCATTCGACATCCACACCAGCTGGGTAACTCCGGATAACTTTCCTGGCTATGTAGAACAGGAGGTTCAGTTTCGCTTTGACAATGCGACTTGGAATGCCCACCAGCGAAAACGGGGAGTGGAGCTAACGATTGAGGATCGTACTCCCGGTGAGTTTAAGATCAATGTGAACAACCACTACAATGGGACTTTCCTTGAACCTTGGGGTGAACGGTCGCAACGGGGATATGGGGTCGAAATTCTAGGTAAATTCTTCGAAGAAGTCGCATTTGTTGAATTTGGCGGCGAAAAAGGAAAAAGAAGCGAACGTCTGCAGCAGATCCGGGGGCTCAATTATAGTGACCTAATGTCGGACCGGAATACGGTGGCGATTGTCCAGGCTTTGGAAGCCATCTTAGTACGCCACGCAGCCGGGGAGCCAAATTGCCTGGTCGAGGTAAACACCTCGGAGGGTGGATTGGTCCTTTAAGTTCCTGGAAAAGCCGAACCGATGGTCCTGTATCCGAATCCCGTTTAACGAGGCGCCCATGACCGCTCCTAAGACCCGTCCCTGCGAAATCTGCAAGCAACCCATTGACCCCGACCGAATCGAAGCCGTCCCGGAAACTCGTTTGTGCACTGAACACGCAAAGAAGGCCCAGAAATACGGGGGAGAATTCATCGTCAAAGGAGAGTTCGAGCGAACTTCCAAAACGGGAAGTCTGAAACATAATTACGGTGGGATCTCCACCACGAAGACGCGAAATCGGGAGTCGATTGAGCGGTTGTTGGACGAGTATTATCAGGAAGAAGCGAAAAATGAATCATAATTTCGAATCGCATAATATTCTCGATCATTTCTTTGAGCCCCTAACTCGAAGACTCTCACTCCCCGTAGCACAGGAGTGGGTGATTTTCAGTTAAATCCTGAGACCCAAAATCGTGTGAAGGAAATTGCTGAAAAAGCCAACAAGGGGAAATTACAGAAGAGGGGCGAAGCGAATATGAAGGCTAT
>CAZPPD010000826.1:0-3090 GCA_964588185.1 uncultured Alcaligenaceae bacterium
GGTGGGGGTGTGATGATCTCTTAAACCCGAATGAAGAAGATTCTAGAGGTGAACACCCGCGACCGTTACGCCGTGGTTGAACCCGGGGTGGTGAATCTATGGCTGACGAAACATCTACAACCCAATGGATTTCATTTTGCTCCGGACCCTTCGAGCCAAGGTGCCTGTACCATCGGGGGTAATGTGGCGACCAACTCCGGTGGGCCGCATACCTTGAAGTATGGAGTGACAGTGAACCACGTGCTGGGGCTGGAATTTGTACTCCCGGATGGAACAGTCATCCAAACCGGCGGCCCGGAAGAAGACCGTCCCGGGTATGACCTTACAGGTGTGATTGTCGGTTCGGAGGGGACTTTTGGCGTTGCTTCCAAAGTTTGGGTGCGGATTACCCCGAACCCGGAGGCGTTTCGAACGCTTCTCGGCGTTTTCGAAACCGTCGATGATGCGACGAACACCATCAGTGAAATTATCGGGGCGGGGATTATTCCTGCTGCACTGGAGATGCTGGACAAGCTGATTCTTAAAGCCGTCGAAGAGGCTTTTCATTTCGGCTTTCCTTTGGATGCCGGAGCAGTCCTAATTATGGAAGTCGATGGTTTAGATGCGGGTTTGGATGCTGATGCCGAACGCATCTCCGCAATTGCCAAGAGGAATAATGCCCGCGAGGTTCGTGTTGCCAATACTGCTGCCGAACGCCAATTGCTGTGGAAATCCCGCAAGCAAGCTTTTGGGGCAGTTGGAAGGCTAGCCCCAAGCTACTGCACTCAGGATGGGGTTGTGCCTCGCACCAAGTTACCGCATATTCTCCGGGAAATAACCCGCATTGGGGAAAAATATAAGATTCGGATTGCCAATGTGTTTCACGCAGGCGACGGCAATATTCACCCGATTCTTTTGTTTGATGAGCGCGACCAAGATCAAGTCAAACGCGTATTGGAAGCCAGCCACGAAATTTTACAAGAGTGCATTGATTGTGGCGGCAGCGTCACCGGGGAACATGGCATTGGTGTAGAGAAGATCAACTTCATGGCCAAGTTATTTTCCCCGGAAGACTTAAATTTGATGATGCGTCTGCGGAGCGCATTTAATCCGGATGGACATTGTAGCCCCGCCAAAATGCTACCCACATCGGGAGCATGTATTGAGCAGAGCAAGGCGGGGAGAAGAGCTGCTCTCTAAATTGCCCGGAAGGATCCTAAAAATGGCCGCCAAAAGCAACATTTATGGCATTGTCCTTAGATCCTTTAAAATTGCAGGTTGGAATCTTCCTTTCTTAGTATTTGCCGTCATATTCCTCCTGACCGAATTTCCAACCCCTTCCGAAGCCTGGGAAAAGAAACCGAATTTCGTCTTGGTATTAGCAGATGACCTGGGATACGGCGACCTGGGATGCTACGGAAATAAGGTGATCAAAACTCCTTTCATCGATAACTTTGCCAAAAATGGACTCCGGCTAACCAACTGTTATTCTGCCGGTGCGAATTGTTCGCCTTCCCGAGCGGGATTAATGACGGGAAGGACACCAACCCGTGTGGGCATTCATAATTGGATTCCGATGCTTTCGCCCATGCATCTCCGCGAACGGGAAGTAACAATTGCGACTTTACTTCGCAATGCCGGGTATGACACCTGCCATGTCGGCAAATGGCACCTCAATGGCCGCTTCAATTTGGAAGGCCAACCACAGCCGAATGATCACGGATTTAACTACTGGTTTTCTACGCAGAACAACGCCTTACCCAATCACCACAATCCTGATAATTTCGTTCGCAATGGCAAAGAAGTGGGAAAGCTTAAAGGATATTCCAGTGAGCTGGTGGTTAACGAAGCAATAAACTGGCTGGCGAAAAAGCGCGACAGGAAAAAGCCGTTCTTCCTCTTTGTTTGCTTCCACGAACCGCATGAGCCGATTGCTTCGGCCGAAAAGTTCTCCCGAATCTATAAGTTTCAGGATCCCAGCAAAGTAGCTCATCATGGCAACATTACCCAGATGGATTTTGCCTTCGGAAGATTGCTGCAGGCATTGGATCGGATGAACCTGGACGACAATACGATTGTCTTTTTAACCAGTGACAATGGCCCGGCAATCACCCGTATTCATCCCCATGGGTCCTCCGGACCGCTCCGAGCCAAGAAAGGCCATTTGTACGAGGGCGGCATTCGCGTTCCTGGCATTCTTTCCTGGAGAAGTAAGATCAAACCGGGACAAACCAGTGAAGAACCGGTCAGCGGCGTGGATGTGTTGCCGACCTTTTGTGCCGTCGCCGGAATTCCTTTGGCTAAGAACCGCAAGATCGATGGAGCGAGTATTTTGCCGATTCTGGAAGCGAAAAAAATTGACCGAAGTGTCCCATTATATTGGCATTTCAATGCCGCCCGCAGCGCTCCCAAAGTAGCCATGCGAAAGGGGGATTGGATGTTGCTAGCCGAATTGACTGGACCGCAAATCAAACCGGGAGGAGGCATTCGGGCCGGCGACCAAAAAGCCCTCCACTCCGCTGAGTTAAAATCCTTCGAACTATACAATCTCCGCAATGACATTGGGCAACAAAACAATCTGGCAACTAAGGAACTTGTTCTCCTAAAGCAGTTGTCTCAGCAAATGCGGAACCTATACCGGGAGGTCCGCGACGATAGTCCAACGTGGCCGGCTTGGACCTGGCCCCGCCATGAATCCAAACGCATCATTTGGCCTCCATACTACAAGAAACGCTCGAAAAAGTAGGTTAAGTTATTCAAACCTTATGAGGATTTCGGAGAAGTTTCGTGACCAAGAAATCTAACCACAGAAGATAAGGGAAAGTAAATGAACCTTTATTTGTTTCACGGCATTTTTCTCTGTTCCTCTGTGATTTCCGTGGTTGGGTTGCGTCTTATGCTGTTCAGTTATATTCACTAATTCATCTTCTGTTTCCCTCCTGCAGTTCTTAACAAGGAGTGGTCCATGCCGGAAAAACAACCCGAGGAAAGAAAAACCAGCCGAAAGGTTTGGATTTTGGCCACCTTGGTTTTTTGCCTGGCGCTGCTGGTCAGCAGTTGGTGGATGGGACCGGCTCCCCCTCTCAAATTAAAGCTTGCCACAGGCGAATC
>CAZPPD010000827.1:0-3088 GCA_964588185.1 uncultured Alcaligenaceae bacterium
GATATCCGGGGATGGGAATGTCGGTTTTGGAAATCAGCCACCGCTCCAAAAAATCCAATGTAATCTTCGAAGAAACCACCGCCAATATTCGCAAGCTTCTCGGCCTTCCAGATAACTATCACGTCCTCTACTTGCAGGGCGGGGCATCATTGCAATTCGCCATGACTGCATACAACTTTTTGCCGAAAGCCGCATCCGCCGATTACGTTGTCACCGGTTCGTGGGGGAAAAAAGCCATCGCAGAGGCCAAGAAATTAGGCCAAGCACGCTTGGCATGGAGCGGTGAAGCAGACAGCTATTCCAGAATTCCCAACCAAGAGGAGTTGGATCTGGATCCCAAAGCCGCCTACGTGCACATGACTTCCAACGAGACCATCCAGGGGGTTCAGTTTCCTACCACACCGGATACCGGAAATGTCCCTTTGATTTGTGATGCATCCTCGGATTTCCTGTCCCGGCCACTGGATGTGGAAAAGTACGCCTTGATTTATGCCGGTGCTCAGAAGAATGCCGGACCCGCTGGAGTAACTATGGTATTACTTCGAGACGACCTGCTCCCGCGGATTCCCGGCGAACTGCCTACCATGTTGAACTACCAGACCCATGTGGACGCCGGGTCTTTATTCAACACGCCTCCTGTCTTTGCTATCTTCATGGTGATGTTGGTGACGCGTTGGCTGCTCAAGGACATTGGCGGCTTGGAGAAAATGGCGGCCATTAATTCGGAAAAAGCCCAGTTGCTGTATGATGCAATCGACCAAAGCCAAGGTTTTTACCAGGGAGTAGCCCACTCGGAAAGCCGCTCCAAGATGAATGTTACCTTTCGTCTGAAAGATCCGGAATTGGAGACTACTTTCCTGGATGAAGCTAAGAAACAGGGATTGTCGGACCTGAAAGGGCACCGCTCGGTAGGTGGGATTCGAGCTTCCATCTACAATGCCATGCCGGTGGAAGGAGTTCGCAATCTTGCCGATTTCATGCGGCAATTCCAATCAAGATAAGTGGACCTTAAGGAAACGGATGTCGATTAAAATTCTGGCTAGTTTCAATCAATAGCCGCAAAGTATCCACACCGAGTATAGCTTGATAATTTGCATACGACCGATAGTACAAAGTCAAAGAGTCGACCTCTTGCAGTTGAGCCTCAGCCAAAGCAATCTCTCGGAGATTGACGAAAAGGATATTGCTTTTTCCTAGGGCAAGCTTCTTGGTCTCCGCTTCAACCATCCTTTTGTTGAGGTCCACATTTTGTTTGGCTTGTTGGCGAAGTTCATAAGCGCGAACGAGTGCCGAGATAATATTCTCCACCTCGGCTACGATCTTTTCCGAGATAAATTGTTGTTGGGCATTTAACTGAGCTAGCTTGGCTTGGTTTGCCAGGACCTTTCCGCGGGCTACCCGGCGTTGCAAAGGAACTTCCATCAGCAATCCCGCCTGATATCTTGCCCGGTCAAGTGTAGCTTTCTCGTCTCCCACGTCCTGTGCCGCATCGAGAACTAGGTTCAGGCTGGGCAAAGTCTCGTTCTCGGCTAACCCCAAATCCACTTGCAATTGTTGCCGGCGAAGCTGAAAAGCTTGCAGTTCGGGACGCTGGTTGAGGGCGATTTCAACATCCCTGGGAAGTTGCTGAGGATCCGGAAGTATGGGTTCCGGAAACTCCGGTGGCAACCAGATTTCTTCGGGACGTTGCGGTTTTCCCGAGTTGTCCCGGAGAAACAGCGACAGATCAATCGATGCCTGCTCGAACTTCCGTTGAAACAAAATCACCTTGGACCGCCGATCGGCAATTGTTCTGCGATTGTCAACGATATTAATTGGAGCAATTGCACCACCTTTGGCTTGCTTACGCAGAAAAACATCCCGATCTTCGGCTATTTTGAGAAGCTGCTTGATAAACTCATAACGCTTAGCCGCAGCAACCCAATCCCAGTAGGCGAAGGATGCCTTTCGAGCAAAATCAATGCTCTGGTTGGAAATATTAGGTTCGGCTAATGCACGACCAATACCAGCTTTTTGCAGCGATGCGCGGCGATTGTCTATCTGCCGGTTTTGCAGAAGGGGTAAGGTCAAGCCGGCAAAAAATTCTCCACCTTCAGCCGTTTGTCGATCTTGGTAGTAGGAGGGATATACGCCTGCTCCCATACGATAACCACTGAAGACGCTCATTCCCTGAAATGCCAACGGCTGGTCCAAACCTAGGAGAAACCGATGGCTATCAAACGAACCCTGGTTAACTCGTTCAAAGCCTTTGAATTTCAGGTCAAAGCTGCCTTCGGCCGTGAGTAAATTTCCTTCCGCGATTCCTCGTTCCTGGAAGGTTGCCAGCAGCAATGGATAATGTTGTGCTACCGAGCGAAGGACCTGGTTTAATGATAATAACTTGGGTTTGGTCTCAGGAGGAATCATTGGCCGCGGAATCCCCAATGTCGCGAGCGGCTGTAAGGGTTCCATGTTGAGGTCCTTAAGCTTTTTCCCCTTGGGTGGTTGTTGGGCAAAACTCGTTAGTGGAGTTTTCGCAAAAAGTGCCATCAGCAAGGCGGCGAAAACAGCAACCTGAATCCTTCGGTAACTCATTTTATCCTCGATGAGCCAAAGCTCATTTCACTCCCTTGAGCACTGCGGGCTTCCCTTTTTTGTCCTGATTTGTGGGGGATTCGGCGACCACCGGCGGGAATCCATTCAACCGCCGCCAGAACTCCCATCCCAACGGAACTTGATTGAGCAAAACCCAACCATTCACGCGCAACCCTTGCCGCAAGGCAAAGCCGCGAGGCCAAGGATTGGTTTTCTCCTCATCGGGATCTCGGCGAACCAAGATTCGGAAATTCCCTTTGCCATCATCCGTAGGGTCCACAAAATCTAAGATTCCACCAAAGGTGCCTACTGCCGCAGATGGCCACCCCACCCACTGAATGGCCGGATATCCTTCGAATTGAAGTCGTACCTGTATTTTGGGTTTTTCCCCCGTCCTCTGCATATGCTGCCAGAGTTCAATAATAAGAGGGGCATCATTGCCATCCACAGTTAGTTCAACTATGCGTTGATCTTCGGGAATCTCAGGAACGATCCGCATGAGGGGAGTTCCTGC
>CAZPPD010000828.1:0-3083 GCA_964588185.1 uncultured Alcaligenaceae bacterium
AAAGCTATCGAGATCGTCCTTGGACCCGTTGTTTTCTGAAATGACAATGTTGGCGTCTTACAGGTCCCATGTGTCTTGAACCGTATCTCACAAGAAGAAGAAAGATGCCGGACTAACCAATCCGCCCATTTTGGTTTCATTCAACAATAATTCATCCACCACCGACACCAAATTCCAACTCCAGGATGGCATTCCCTTTTCGCTGGTGGTGCAGATATTGAGTTGGAGCTTCTGCCCGATTTTTTCGTCGCGTTCCTTACCCGGCATATCCTTAACGATAATATCCAGCCGCTTCTTCGGTTCGCGAAACACCAACCGCTCGGCAAGTGGGACCAGCATAGAGGAGTGGGGTTGATAAGCGGTAATTCGAACAACCCCATGCGTTCCCTTGATGGGAGACAACTGCACATCGGTTCCTTGGGAATTTATAACGGCCAGTTGCTGATCCACTACTTCGCCGCGACAGTTTGCCAGCACCAAGATTTCCTGGTCTTCTTTGGGTGAGTAGAACTTGAGATCGATTTGTTTTCCTTCAGGAGCAACAGGATTTTTAGCCCAAGTAGCTAATCCCTCGCCCCGAGCGAACGGAAGCGTTTTAACCAAGACATCCTTTTGGTCCACTTGCACACGCAGCTTGTAGAAATTCCGTTTTTGTGGGATGAGGGTAAATTTCCCGGTAAAAAGTTGGCATTCTTTACAGGACTGGGGACTCAACAATTCCACTTTTTGAATCAGTTTTCCCTTTTTGTTCAGCAACTGTGCCTGTACTCGCGCGGGATTTATCCGAGGACTGCTAATCCGGCAATAAATCCGGTTGGGAACCCCGGCCACGAAATTACCGCCTTCGGGATAGAACTCGGCCTGCCAGGAAGGCGGAACCACGGGAACCGTCTTGACAATTTTCTCGTCTTTGATGCCATCATGGATTTGGATTTCCACTTTCGCTTTGCAAGCGGGAATTTTCTCCGGAACCTGAATTTCACAAACGGCATTGCCGAAGTTATCCGCCCGGAGTTGGGTTGGCCGGGTGGCGGATTCCACTTCACTGTTGGTAACGTTTTCGAATTGCCAGGTCATGGTCAGCGGTTGATTGGGAATCACCACTCCATCACTGGTACGGCGAGCCCGAAAGTTCCCCCGGATTAACTCACCGGGCTGGTAATAATCCCGATTAAAAGTAAACTGCGGGGCCTGATCTTGCCGAACCAAGAATTGTTTTTCCTGGGGAAGGATTTTTACTTTTTGCTTGTTACCCGATTGGACCTGGACATTGTAAATCCCGTCGGGAATATTGTTCGGCAATGAAAAATTCCCGGTCCCAATGCCCGCTTTATTGGTCTTGTTTGTTTTCTTCGCAATTACCTTGCCCTTCTTATCGACAATAGAATACGCCAATTCAATCGGTTCGGCAGGTGGTTTTAAACTGAACCGGTTGAGAGTCAAGGTCCGGAAATCCAACTGCTCTCCACTCCGGAAGACCGGCTTTTTCAACACCACCTGCGTCAAGTAAGTGGGCCGGCGAACCGGAAGGGTGACTTCTTTGACTTCGCTTTGGTCAACTTGAATGCCGAGTTGGACCTTGTTGCCCGCTTGTGGGGCTATTCCCGGGGGCAAGCTTACCACCGCTTCGCCGGCTTCGTTTGGGGGAACGGCTTTGGTGAAGAGCACCTGTTTTTTTTCCGGGTCTTTCACTTTCACCGTAACTTTGGCTTTCTTTTTCCGGCCGGATAAATCGAAGGTAATGACCCGAATCTGATTGTCCAATTCACGGTTAAGCGACGCGGGTCCCTGAGCGATGATGTGGACGGATTCCTGCTTAATTTTCTCGGGGAGTTCTTTCCTGGCTTTTTCATATTCCTTAATCTTCTGAGCAAAATCTTTTCCCAGTGCAGACACCTTGCGTTGCACCGATTTGAGTTCCTGCTTCCACTTTTTTACGGATGTCAATTGTTGAACTTTTTGGTTTTTGGCGTGTTGGTAAAAACCAAAGACGGTACCCATCGCGATCAACACCGCTGCAGCCACAGAAATCCAAACCCATGTCCAGCGAGAGGATTTTTGTGGTTTCGCCTGGGTCTCTTTTTCAACCGTAGGAGTGGGCAGGGTTTCTTCTTTGGTAATCGCGGTTGTGGTGGTTCGCTCCGGTAGTTGGAATTCAGGAACACGCCCATAGATTCGGGCAGCTTTGGCCAATAGCCGCTGTTGGTCCTGGGACTCCTGGAGTTCCTGTTCACATTCCGGGCATTGCTCCAGATGGGACCGCACCGCGTCCGCATCGGCTGAGTCCAGCAAATCGTAGAGATAATCCAAAATTAAATCAGTACATCGCTCGCAATTAATCATGGTGCATCACTTCTCCTGAAGCACCCGGCGCAGCTTTTGAACCGCCGCGCGCATTTGGGTTTTCACAGTGCCCACGGGGCAACGCCGCATTTCCGCTATTTCTTCGTAAGTAAAACTGCCGTTTTGCCGCAACAAGAAAACGGCTTGCTCTTCTTCCCGCAACTCCAGCAGGGCCTCTCGCAGCTGTTCCAGCGTTTCCTGTTCCTCTAACGAGTTTGCCGGATCGATTTCCACGCTTGCATCCAAGCTTCCGTTTTCAGGTAAGGGTTTGGACCGCCGCCTCCAGGCATTGCGCTGTAAATCCTTGGCGGCATTCAGTCCCACGCGGAAAATCCAAGCCCGCATATTACGGACTTCCTTGAGAGAACTCCTTGTCCGCCAACACTTTAGGAACGCATCCTGAGCCGCGTCCTGGGCATCATCATGGCTGCCCAACAGAAAATACAGCGTACTGACAAGCTCCGATCGGACCTCGTTGAACGTACAGACAAAAACTTCTTCGGAGGGATGTGCTCCATCCAAGATGTCTGCCCGGTTGGAGGTTTGGGTTGCCAGTTCGCTCATTCCCGTCACCTTTAAGACGAATTAACCGGGAAGTCGGTTTCAGAAGGGAGGAAATTCTCGGAAGATTCCTGTACTCATGACGAACCAACCCGCAGCAACGAACAAGCAACGGGTTTGACAGAGGATATTGTTACAGCTTTGGGAAAAGTTTTCTACCGGGAAGCGATTTTAGGTGG
>CAZPPD010000829.1:0-3081 GCA_964588185.1 uncultured Alcaligenaceae bacterium
CCGTGGGTTTGGGCGAACACTTTGCGGCGTTCACCCACTTGGCGGACTACGATGACAAATTGGTAACCAGCCGTATTTGGACGGAACCGTCCCATATTGAACAGCGATTGGCGGACTTGACAGAACATATCGAAAATGTGATCCAAAAATATCTCCGCAATCAGTTTGAAACGCTGGAAGAATACAACCGTCAAGCGGGAGAAGTCGCCGAACCTTATCGAGTGTTGGTCATTGCCCATTTCCCCGTAAACTTTAGCGAACAAGCGACTCGCCGGCTGGTCAGCATCGCTAATAGTGGGGCCCGTTGTGGGATTCATACCTTCATTTTGGTAGATGAGAAGCAACCGCTGCCGAGAAATTTTGACCTGGCCGAACTAGCGGGTCATAGCACTGTTCTGGAGTGGGACGAGGATCGTTTTATCTGGAAGGATCCTTGCCTGGAAAATTTCCCTTTGGAATTAGATACTCCTCCCGGTGCCGAAATCTGCACCTCTATCCTGAAGATAGTCGGGGAAAGAGCCCTGGCCGCGGGCCGTGTCGAGGTGCCCTTTCAAGTTGTGGCACTTCCGAAAGATAAATGGTGGACTGGGGACAGCCGTGACGGCATCCAGGTGGCCTTGGGGCGCTCCGGTGCAACCCGGAATCAGATATTGGACTTGGGAAAAGGGACTTCTCAACATGTCCTCATCGCCGGGAAAACCGGATCCGGAAAATCTACCCTTTTACACACCCTGATTGTTCAACTAGGCCTTCAATACAGTCCCGATGAAGTTGAACTGTATCTGGTCGACTTTAAGAAAGGGGTCGAGTTCAAAACCTACGCGGAATGGGAGATGCCGCATGCCCGGGTCGTCGCTGTGGAGAGCGAACGCGAATTCGGGCTAAGCGTTCTGCAAAAACTGGATTCGGAACTTAAAGAACGCGGCGAACGATTCCGGGCACTTGGGGTCAATGATGTGCCGGGTTTTCGCGAAGTGGATAATCATCCCATGCCGAGAATTCTCCTGGTTGTGGATGAGTTCCAGGAATTCTTCGTAGAGGATGACCGCATTTCCCAAGAGGCTGCCCTGCTCTTGGATCGACTGGTACGCCAAGGGCGGGCATTCGGGGTCCATGTGATCCTTGGCTCGCAAACACTCGGCGGGGCATACAGCTTAGCCCGCTCCACTATTGACCAAATGGCAATCCGCATCGCTCTGCAATGTAGCGAAACCGATGGGCACTTGATTCTCAGTAAAGACAATCCAGCGGCCCGGCTTCTTTCTCGCCCCGGGGAAGCCATTTACAACAATGCCAATGGTCTTCTCGAAGGGAATAATTTGTTTCAGGTGGTGTGGTTGGCCGAGGAACAGCGAGATGAATGTCTGCAGGAACTGCAATCTCTGGCCGAACAGAGACCTTCGATCCCTCTGGCACCCCAAGTGGTATTTGAAGGCAATTCCTCCGCAGACCTCAGCAAAAATCCACTGCTCCACCATGTTTTGCAAACCGGCTCGCTACCCTTTTCAACCAAAGGTTACCCCGCGTGGTTAGGGGATGCAGTCGCCATCAAAGACCCCACCGCGGCCGTGTTCAAACGCCACTCCGGCAGCAATTTGCTGGTGGTTGGCCAACAGACCGAAGGGCCTTTGGGTGTCATGACGGCAGCGATTATCAGTCTTGCTTTGCAATCCAACTCCGAAGAGAACGGCAATTTCGGGGCTCGGTTTGTTCTCCTGTGCGATGAAAGTGGCGACGATGGAGCCGATCCGTTTTTCCGGGAACTCGCCGAAACCTTTCCGAATCAAATCGAGGTCATTTCCTGGGAAGAATTACCCGCGACTATAACCGCGCTCGCTGAGGAAGTTGACCGGCGCTTGCAATCCCGGGATAAGCGGTCCACGGCGACGTTTCTTTGTATTCATGGACTGCAACAATTCCGCGGCCTGCGAAAAGAAGATGATGATTTTGGTTTTGGCCGCCGTGATGAAAACAAACCGCCATCGCCGGCCAGGAATTTCTCTACCATCTTCAGGGAAGGACCAATTGTCGGCGTCTTCACCCTCATTTCCTGCGATACCCTGAATAATGTCCACCGTTTCCTCGACCGCCAAGCTCTCCGGGAATTCGAAATGCGGATTCTCTTCCAGATGAATGCCAACGATTCCAGCAACCTCATTGATTCCCCCATCGCCGGCAAACTTGGACTCCACCGGGCTTTGTTGTACTCGGAAGACCAGGGGCGGCTGGAAAAATTCCGGCCGTACGGATTGCCGGAGAGGCAGTGGTTAGGGGAATTGAAACAGCTATTAGCGCGGCCTTCTCTGACGGGGGAACGTGGATAATAAAATGATTGTGATTTTGAAATTCGTCTCACGGTGGAAAAATGATCATCCGATCCTTTTTTAGTGTTTTGCTTTTATTAATCTTCGGTCCCCCTCTTCTTAAGGGCCAAGCTTCAAAACAACCTCAAGAAAATAAATCAACAATTCAGAAAGCAATCCTTGGGAACCTGCAGGAAATCCAAAGCACCTCGTTCCGAAGAAGACAACAAGCAACACACAACCTTATTCAGCTGGGTCCGAAAGGATACCGGGAACTGCTGCGATACGCGAAAAAAGATTTTGACCTGGAAACTCAACTGCGGATCAAAGGAGTAGTCAAACGAATACAAACCCAATTCCCATTGGAAACACTACTTATCGAAGAAAATGCTACTTCGGCCACCCAACTTCACCCGGGGAAAATCTTCTTCGAGATTGCCAAGGAAACACAAGAATCAAAAGCATTCTTCGCCGAGGTTTACCGCTCTCAGCGGAGGATTCTCAACATGGCCGAGCGCAATCCGAAGAAATTTGCAGAAGCTATCGGAGAAAAACTTTATGATGCTCGTGTGGTTAATAAAGTCAAGGTGACGGAATTAGCAGCCTATTTGTTGATTTCCCTCGATCCGAAAACGAAGCTTTCGCCGCGTACGAATGTTGCAGTCTGTTCGATAATTTCCATGAATATGTCGAAGGAAAAATTAAAAAAGAAATCCTTCCGCTCTTTGGTTACCAAATGGGTTCTGCATGAACCACAACTCCATTCCTCTTCAGATCC
>CAZPPD010000830.1:0-3075 GCA_964588185.1 uncultured Alcaligenaceae bacterium
CACAGAATACTGCCATTTTGATTTACCCGGACGCCGGCCAATCCCATTTGGATTCTTGGGATATGAAACCCAATGGAGGCGATATCGCCGGAGAATTTCGCCCCATTCCAACCTGAATGGACTGCAAATCTGCGAACATATGCCGCGTTTGGCGGGGCTAGCAGATAAGTATGCGGTTTTGCGTGGCGTTCGCAATGCCATTGGAGTTCATGGCCGAGGAATGCGATTAATCCGTAGCGGCAATCGCCCGCGGGCTTCCTTGGAATACCCGGATGTAGGATCGGTAATCTGCAAGGAACATCAATCACCCAGGGGAATTCCCCCTTATGTTTCTCTACCCATCCGGCAAACGAATAGTACTTTGGAAACGCCCTGATACTTGGGAGTTGCCTATCGGGCATTCGCCGTAAACGAAGACCCTAACTCGGCGAATTTCTCGGTCCGGGCCATGCACACCCCCTCAGGTATGGCCTTATCCCGGGTCAGGTCGCGAAACACGCTTATGAACTCTCTGGACACCGCCTTTCGCGACATTGACTTGGCCAATGACAATCTTGCCGGTATGGACCGCTTTTATCAACAAGCTCATGACATTTTGGGGTCCCCCCGAACTCGGCAAGCCTTTGATCTTTCCCGAGAAAACTCCCGAACACGAGACCGATATGGCAGATCCAGTGTTGGGCAGGCTTGTTTATTAGCCCGCCGGTTAGTCGAGGTAGGCGTCCGCTGTGTCACAATCGATTTTGGCGGTTGGGATACGCACCGCGATAATTTCAATTCCTTGCGTACCAACTTACTGCCACCTTGGGATACCGCCTTGTCGGTTCTAGTGGAAGACCTGCACCAGCGGGGATTGTTAAGCTCTACCTTGGTGTGGAGCACCGGCGAAATGGGGCGGACACCTGCCATCAACAACAACTCCGGCCGCGATCACTGGGGTAGTGCCATGAGTATGGTAATGGCCGGCGCTGGGATTCCCACTGGTCAAGTCCTCGGACGAACCGATTCGGGTGGAGCCGAGGTCACTGATGGGGGATTCACTCCTGAAGATGTGGCTGCCACTGCTTTGACAGCATTAGGAATCAATCCGCAGCATGAATATCACACCGCCACCGGACGGCCCGTGCAAATTATCCGGGACGGACAGGTCATACGTCGATTGATGCCTTGAAATACAAAACTGGCCAAAAATAAGGCTTTTCTACAAGAAGGCAAGGCGCATAAATACTTAACTTTAAGCTACGTGAAAAAGTTAGATTCGATTTTTCTTCAAAAGCAGTTAATTTTGACCCAACATCACCAAAATTCTGGAAAAATAACGCCGGACTTCTGCTTCAACTTCAGCGCAAAGGTGCAACAAATGCGGATATTTCTTCCACAAGCCAGGGCGACCCAACAAGCGGTTTTTATTTTGAAAAAGTGAAAAAGTATAGTTTGGGAGGCTAAGTTTAATAACCTTGAACCACATAAAAAAAGACTCCGGCGGTCCCTTTTGGGAAGGGCCGCCGGAAGTTGGTATGTGAATCCTGAATTGGGTCGGGGTGTGAGATTGCCGCGGGAACAGCAATCTTAAGATAGGTTAATATGGAAAGGGGAAACTCCTAAATCGCCTTGCGCGTTTCCGCTCGGCTTTTAATATCTTTACAAATTCGTTCACAGGCTTCTAAATCTCGCAGCATAGTCTCGGAAATCAAACGAACCATCTCCATGTCCTGGGTCCACAATAATTGCTGATGATTCCGGGATAGGTGCTCCAAAAGATCTTTTAGCCAAAGCAATTTTTCATCACGCTGGCTCATGGCTGCCAAAAAAACCTCTTCTCTGTTCCAATGTTCTTTCTGACGATTATAAGTTGCATTTCCCGTGCCAAAAACTAAGCCAGCCAAATGGGAACGCCACAACTGCTTGATTCATTGGTGGTTATGACGGTTGCTTAAGGATGGAATGATTTTCTTCTTGGGAAAGCTTTGCAATTTCTTCATGTTCCATTGGAAACAGTTGCAAAATTGCGCACCAGTTGTAGCAATATTTCCGGTTCTATTTCCCAAGGTGAAATCGGATAGCAATGTGTTCCGGGATTTCCTTCAGAAGTGCAGACCTAAACCTTTGGTTTGTTCTCAATTCCTTTGCGAATAACGTGGAGAATCTGATCCCTTTCATCCCCTACCAGCGGTAAACGCGGCGCCCGAACCATCTCCGATCCAAGCCCGCATTCCTGAACTGTTAATTTTATGTATTGCACCAATTTGACGTGGGTATCCAAATGCAACAATGGAGTGTACCATCGATAGATTTCTCTGGCTTCTTCCCATTTTCCTGCCAGAGCTAAATTCCAAAAGGCAACCGATTCCTTGGGGAAGGCATTCACCAAACCCGAAACCCAACCTACGGCTCCCAACAACAGGCTTTCGAAAACCAGATCATCCACTCCACAAAACAACGTGTAGCGATCCCCGCAAACATTCTTGAGATCCGTTATCCGGCGAACATTTTCCGAAGATTCTTTGATTGCGACTAACCGGGGTTCATCTGCCAAGTCTGCAAACATTTCCGGGGTGATATCCACCTGATAAGCAACCGGGTTATTGTAGACCATGATGGGCAATTCCGTAGCCCGAGCAACCTGGCGGAAATGCATCATGGTTTCCAACGGATCGGATTTATAGACCATGGCCGGCAGTACCATCAAACCGTCCACTCCTGCTTTTTGGGAATCTTTGGCAAATCGGCAGGCCAAGGCAGTGGTGTATTCCGCTACGCCGGTTAATACCGGAATACGTTTTTTCACATGGCTGACCGTGGCACGTAATAGCTCGAGCTTTTCTCCATATTCCAGCGAACAATTTTCTCCAACGGTTCCAAGCATGATCAAACCATGGATGCCGGCTTCGATCATGGCTTCCAAGTGTTTCAAAGTAGAATCAATATCCAGAGATTGATCGTCTTTAAATTGAGTCGGTGCCGCCGGGTAAATTCCTTGCCATTCTTGTTGCATGGTGTGCTCCAGTTGAAGTTGAATCCTGCTTTTTTACCCGAAACGATAACATTATTAAGTCGAAGATGGGATAGAGGGTT
>CAZPPD010000831.1:0-3069 GCA_964588185.1 uncultured Alcaligenaceae bacterium
TACCGACGATCCCGTCTACCGACAATTTGTATTTGCTTTGGAACGCCCGAGTTACCTGGAAAGTTTCCTTGCCGATGATGCCGTCGGGTGAGCCGGTTTTCTTCGTCGAAATAGGCATGGGAAATCCCAGATCCAAGTAGGCTTGCTGGATAATCTTGACTGCTTCCCCGGTTTCGCCCCACTTGATAGTCGGAGCGTTATTCGCCGCTTGTTGAAGTCGAACATTATTTGCAAATCGTGGTGATGTGAGTGGCATCGGATCACCTTTAGTTTGAGGACGATGTGTAAATGCTATTTTCTATCTTGTAATGCTGAAAAGCAAAGAAATGCGGACAGGAAGGAAGGGATTTTTAATATTTTAACTTCGTGACCTTAAGCAAATATTGGAACGACACAATGATTGTCGCTTGTTGATTGCTGATTTTCGAAGTAAGAGAGTATTTCGATGGCATATCCGAGTTTATCTAGAAATCAGCAATCAAACTTCTCTTACTTTAACAATCAAAAATCACCAAACGACAATCATCAATCATTCCCGCGATCCTTGGAAGAGAGGTCAAAATAAAAGTAAAGTATCTTCTATCTCAGGGATTCTCCTGCTCCTTTTGCTCCAACCGTACCAGGGTCATCTGCTGCGTGTTGTCTTCGGAAAAGTGGACCAGCATAGTTGTTTCCTCCTTGGTAAGGTTGGCAATTCCAGCTTCATACACCGGATATTTTTTGTTCTCGATGGTCCAAGCGGCTCTTTGCGTTTTGGAATCCACGGATCCGCTAATAGGTTCGGTGGTATCGGTCAAGGCGTTAAAGTAGTTGCCGCGGATGATCCCTTGTTTGTTCACTGCCAACTGAAAGATGTGGTAGGAGGTCTGTTCCTCACCTTGAACCATGGCGAAGACACCCAGGGGCTGCCACTGTTCGTTGTCATCGACTTTTGCCTGCTGACCTGTGACCGCAATTTGTTCCGCTTGTTGTGCATATTGCTCGGCGGTAGCTGCCGGTTCTCCATTAATGTAAACGCTGTTGTCCTGGTAAACCACAGTGCTGCCATAGTCGTAGTAGATTGGCGTGGTCGGGTAGCTGCAATACGTGGAAACTGTCGCCCAGGTAGCAGGAACCCAGACCGTTGCGGCAGTCCAGCGAGCAGCCCTCCAAGCGCGGGGATAGCGAGCATACCAAGTCCGGGTAAAACAACTGTAGTGGCGAAATCCGGTGCGAACGTAGGTCCCTCGGGCATGGAGGCTGGAACGGGAAACGTAACGGGTTCCTGGCCTGCCAACCCCGGTTCTTACGGCCCTAGTACGCGACCCTGCTACTGCTCCATGCGGACCTACTGCAACACCGCCCCGATAACTGCCGCCCACAGCTCCTCGGGGACCTATGGCTCCACCACTTCGCTTGACTCCCCCGGCGGTACCACGAGGACCGGAGACTGAACCGACTGAGGTCCGACCACCAACTGCCCTGCCTCCCGGTCCGACAGCTCCACCTGCAGTGCCGAATTTGGTGGCGGTTCGACCTCCGGGGGTAGTCACTCTGACCCCGCCGACGGTTCGGCCTGCGCTGCCGCCTACAGGTCCGGTTCTGCCTTTGGCTGCACCACCGTATTGGATGCTTCCGCCTCGTGGAGTGGTTACGCTGCCGCTGCCATAACGCCGGGTTGCGGAACCGCCTGCAGGTCCAACGACCGTCCCGCCCGAGCGAAACCGGGACGCGCTGCCACCATAAGGCCCGACGGCTGCCGACCCCCGGTACCCTCCGACTGCTCCGCCGCGAGGTCCACTAACTCTGGCCCCGCCGCCTCCTCGAAAGCCCCCTCTTCCCCGGGCATAACTGTCCACGGAGAAAGCGAAGGCGATCAGGCCTACCGTTATGGTGAGAAAAGTAGCTCGTTGCATTCGGATAACTCCCATTTGTTTTCCTAGGATCCTGTTTCACATAATTCGGAGTTGAAAATTGGGGGCCCGGCTCTCGGGCCTATCTACTAAGTAGCTATTGCCGCGACCTATTTCTTTTCTACAACCCGTTGCACGCGGATAGGCGGTAAACCCTCCAACTCCTCTCCGTCAATACTGCGGCTGATCACATGAGATATAAATGCATCCCGGCTTAATGGGGTTAGAATTATCTTGGCCGCCAGCACACTTCCGTCTCCCAGGACTCCGGCGGAATCGATCTCCCATTTCTTTCCGTCCCGGTTCCAGCCGGCTTCGCCAAACCCACCGGTGCTTTCAAAAGTCCAGGAACGCAATTCGCCGGATTGAGGATCTTTGCCGATCAGTTTGAGGCCACTTATTGTGCGATCCTTTTGTTTGATGGTAAACTCCATGCGGATATAGGATTTCTTCCACATCCAGGTGTAGCGAGTATGGACCTCCGCATCTTCCCGCTTGGCTGCCCAGGAGCCAATCAACCAATCGAGGTCCCGTAACGAAGTCGGCTCTGCCGGCCATTCGCGGACCACAGCCATCAGCCATTTTCCCTCTTCGCGAACATGCAGGACACTGTAGCGACTCCCGCTTGCCGGTTCGTTGCCTTTTTCCACTTTCAGGAAACCTTCCTCGATGGCGGTATCCTTCGAAGGAAAGCGGAGCGAGATCATCTCGATGGTTACCTTGCGTTCTCCTTTCTCGTCGAGCAAACCTGCATAAGCCTTGGCGATCGCGGTTTGTCCCTGAATGGTTTCCCCATCTCCGGAGATGTATTCTCCGTTCTTGGTCCAGTGAGATGCCACAGCTTTCGCGTCTCCCTTTTCAAAAGCTTTGATGAAACTTCGAGTCGCATTTTGGATGGCGGCACGATCATCAGCCCGGTCTTCTTTTTCCTGGGCAAAGGCAGGAACATTCATTCCGGTGATTATGGAAACGGCAACCAGCATTATCCAAAGTGGATTGAATCGGAGTTTTAATGGTTTCTGTTTCATCAAGTTATCCCTGTTTTTGGAGTCTGAAATTAGAAATGGCTATAAAAAGTTTACAAGAATAATTAGGAAAAGGGAGGTTCAGAGAAAAACAGAAAAAAGGTGTCAGGACCAATCCTGTTCGGCACTCCATTTGTATGCCTATTGCAAAG
>CAZPPD010000832.1:0-3068 GCA_964588185.1 uncultured Alcaligenaceae bacterium
ATTGTTCTTTTGCTGAGTAACCTTGCGAACCAAAAGGTACAAGCAGCTCATTGTGGAGCTTGTAGTTTTCCACCTGCCTGCTGTGAACCAACACCTCTTCCCTGCGTTCGCCATCGGGTCTGCTATAAGACCGTCTTCGAAAATCGGACCTGCGTTTGCTATCGGCCAATCCATCAAACCGTGATGGTCAAACGCAACTGCGTTCGCTACAAACGGATCATTAGGCAACATTTCCGCACCTGCAGTTACACTGCCTACAGGCCGGTTTGGGAATATTACGATGTGGTCCGAAAGTATACGGTCTATAAGCCCATCTACGAGCAACATTTTCGAAACGAATATTACACGGTAGCCAAGCCCTACTACCAAACTTACCAGGTGCCGATTCACTGGACTACCTATCGTCCGGTTTACCAAAGGCATGTCAAATTAAAACACTACACCGTCGCCAAACCGGTTTACCAATCCTATCAGGTGCCGATTCACTGGACCACCTACAAGCCGGTTTACCGGCAACATGTCAAGGAGCATTATTACACAGTAGCCAAGCCGGTGGTTCAGCCTTATCAAGTACCAATCCATTGGACCACCTATCGCCCGGTGTATCGCCAGCACCAAAAGGCCTATCGCTATGTCACTTACCGTCCGGTTTGGAATACCTATCAGGTCCCCTATCACTGGACAACGCAACATCCGGTCTACGAGCAACGGGTACGGACCTGCACCTACACAGTGCAAAAGCCGGTGGTGCAAACGTACCAAGTTCCCATTCGTTGGACTACCTACAAGCCGGTATTTTCGCAGCATACAACCAAGGTCCCGGTCACTTGCTACCGCACCGTTACCGAGCCGAGGCAAAAGGTTTGTAAGTACTATACCTGCGAACCGGTGTGGACGACTCGAAAGATCCAGGTGCAAACCGGATGTTGGAAAGTCGAACGCAACTACTGCCCGGGTCCGGTGGTCACTCGGTGCTGCCGCACTCCGGGAAAATGGACTTTTGATCCTTGCACCTGCACCAGTTGCTATCAACCCGGGAAAATCTGCCATTACAAAGTGCAATTGCCGGGAAGATGGGTGTGCAAAAAGGTATGGGTGCCGCGAACCATCACTCGGGAAATCCAATGCTGCCACTATGTCCGCAAAGAGCACAGCCGAGTCATCAACTACAACGTTTGCCGGGTGGTGCCTTACACAACTTATCGCCGGCATTGCTACACCACCTGCAGGATGGTCCCTCAGCACCACACGCGAATGATTACTCGTCAGCGTTGTTACTATGTGCCGGAGCAGCGGGTAAAGCGGATCCCTTACACGGTCTGCCGAATGGTGACCCGGCATCATAGCCGCATGCTGACCTACCGAAAATGTCGTTATGTTCCACAGGAACATGTCCGCATGATTCCATACACCACCTGCCACTATGTGCCGCAGCGGCATACCCGGATGGTCACCCGCTATCGCTGCTATATGACCTATCATCAAAGAGTACGGCGGATTCCATACACGACCTGTCACTACATTCCGCAACGGCATACGCGGATGGTCACCCGCTATCGCTGTTACATGACTTACCATCAAAGGGTGCGGCGGATTCCATACACGACCTGTCGCTACATTCCGCAACAACATACGCGGATGGTGACACGCCATCGTTGCCTGATGAGGTACGAGCAACGGGTTCGCAAAATACCTTACACCACTTGCCGGATGATTCCAGAGGTGAGGACCAGGGTTATTAAATGCAGGCGCTGTAAATATATTCCCGAGGTGAGGACTTACAAAGTGCCTTACACGACTTGCCGGATCGTTGCAGAACCTTATCAAGTCCAGGTACCGGTTACGACATGCAAGATGGTCCCTTACTGTGTTACCTACAAGGTCTGCCGCCAGATACCGGTCTGTGTTCCGATTTGTGATCCTTGCTGCCCGGCAGGTCCGGTAAACCCAGTTGCTCCACCAGGACCTCGAGTCCCAGCATCTATCCGAGCAGCTTCTGATCCAAGTTTGCTCCCGGTCCAAGGCCCGGAAATGACCTGGACCTCCGAATGAATTTGATTTGTCTGGCTCCTTCACGTCCTGGATAAGGCCTCGCACCTGAGCGGGGCCTTATCTTTTAGTCATTCACTTGGATCTGCACAGGCGGTGTAACGAGACTTTTGCCTTTCCATAGAAGTCCGTCTCCTTGGTAAGTGAGTCGAAATTGATAGCTGCCTTTGGATAGAAAGTGAAGCATTCGAACTGTTCTCCTCAATATGTATGCCTGATTGAATTCCTTAACGTTAGGAGCTACCTTTTTAACGCCTTTTCGGGTCATTACGACCAATCGAATTACTAAGAAGAAGCAATCCCTAGGTGCCAGATCTTTTTCCAATCGCATTGCTTTGATGAAATCTTTTGGTTCTTGGATCTTCCCGGCATATTTTGGGTGTTTAAGATGGCTATTCAGACTTATAGGACCTACCGGGATTGATTTTTTGGAGACATTTTGCAACACCAGCATTAAGTAGATGTTTTGCCCCTCATCAGTAGCAGGATGCATTGCAATTAGAAGTGCCCGTAATCCGTTGACCGTTTCACTCCAAACTAGTTTGTCCTTATTTTGCTTTTTCGTGAACTCCAAAACTGTGTTGTAGGATCGACTTACTTGGATTTCCTTTTCTGGACGTTTGGATTTGTACCTCTTGAGTAGCGTAGCAAAATCCTTTGGCTGTTTGTAATCCTCGACACCATAAGCCTTATGATTGACTAACCACCAGTCCAGCCATTTTTTGGGATCGTTTCCAAAATCCTGTCCGGTGCGCTCAGAAAGAGTCTTGTACATCCGATTGACAATCCGTTTGCTGCGGACTCCATGATTCTGCCAATCTTGCAACTCCAAACGCATTACAATCGGCAAACCCTTGATTAAAACCCGGACCACTTTCTTGGTCTTTACAAAGGAAAGAGCTTCCACAGCGAAGTATCGAATATTCCAATTGGAGTCCGCCAAGAATGGCCCCGCTGACTTTATTGCCAGTTCATAATCGCCAAGCCGGGCAAATGCATCCGGGAATATCCAACTCACC
>CAZPPD010000833.1:0-3049 GCA_964588185.1 uncultured Alcaligenaceae bacterium
GGTCTTGATAACCGGTGATTGGCTTTGATCCGGCAGAAGAAAGAGTCCATCTCCCGAGTTTTCATTCGGCAGAATTTGAAAGTTTTCCCGCTCTTCCCGAACGGTGATATTGTTCTTTCCTTGCCGAAACGCCAATCCTACGGAGATATTCGGCTGAGCAAATAAGGCTGGGAAAAAACCTTGGGTAAATTCAAAGGCAGCTTTGATATCGATTTCTTTGTTACCGGCGATTACGCAATCAACATAATAAAGAATTTATTTTGCTGATTCAGATCATTGTATGGCTATCAATACCAATAACCGTACTCTAACCGGAAGATTTGCAAGAATTTCTTGCAATTCCCCAGGAGTAATGATTCCTGGTTCAAAATTATCTTCGTGGACTACCAAGTCCCCTGACTTCTCACCGTGACTGCAAAAGATAACTACGTCTGGTTGGTATTCATTCAGATAGCCAACGACGTCCTTGCGACGAACCCCAAGTTTAGCGTGAACTTCAATTACCTGGGTGTGGAGGGAGTATCGAGCCGCGCTCTCAATTGCATTGGAATGCGTTTCCGGGCTAATTTCATGATATTTCTTCGGAATGGTAAAGGATTCTTGGAGGTGCTCGGTGCTATTTGGATTTACCCCCAGGAAAAGGATCTTCAATTTGCTCATTGGAAGCACTGGCAGATATGAGGCCGATTAGTTTTCGCCCTTAAGTTCTTCGATGACTTCCTTGACACCTTTTTCCGTTTTTGGTTGATCCCAATTGTGTTGTACCAGGTTTTCAACAACGTTGGATTCAAGTTGTTGGGTATCGAACTGCTTTAGATCCTCTTGAATTTCCTCCAGGAGACCTTCTTGCCTTTCGAATGCCTTTTTCAATTTTTGTAATTGACCGCCGATGTTGTCAATTTCTCCATAGACTTCATCAGCCGTAATGGTTTCTTTGCCAAAAATGTCGTTCAGTAAATACCGAGCGGCTTTCTTTCCTCCCGCTAAAATGAAATTGATAAGTACCGCCCAGATTATGGTCCAGACTTCGGGTTTCGAAAATAACTCCGGAGCATCTCCGTGCACGCCTACTTTTAACCGCGACCTGCAACCATCATATAATTGTTCCAATGTGTGATGTTTACTTCGGGTCCAATTGGCGGCATCAACTTGATGAGCAGCTTGAATATGGGATTCCTTTTGAAAGCGGCCTAATGTCCATTGTTTTGCTTCGCCACTTTCTTCCCAGGTAGAACAATCAACTTCAATCGCATCACGGACAGTTGACTTCTTTATCAAGCGGTTTTCGTTGTTTTCTTTTGATTTCATCTTTAGGCTCCCGGAAGGACTCTCAACTCCGTCGTCCCGCCCTCCAAATCAATATGGGTTCCCATTACTTTCAACTCGTAAATGCCGGGTTTCTCGAAAGGCACATTGGTTAAATGAAAAACTTCTTCATAGATCTCGTTGCCGCCTATTAAATTGTACTCTATGGGAGAACTGTTACCTACTTTCTATCCACCCTCATCAAACATATGGATGCTCAAATAAAATCTGCCACTTCCACCGGAAAACTGAACGTAAGCCCACAACTCTTCCTGTTTAAAATTTTCTGTGATGCCTTCCGGCATCCATACGGTGTGCAACGGATTTATGAGGATCCATTTTGATTCCTCCAATTCAAGCTGGGCTTCCTCGCACAAAAAGAAAAGCCGGACGATTGGTTTAATTTTTTCTGCCATGGGATATAGCTGTGGTTGAAGTGGTAATTAAGTTGGTTTTTTAAGCTAATGGAAAAGTTTCGCCTTTTCAAGAAGGTTTATCAGATAATGACTCATGTCGATGCAACTGGTTTTGCCGCCAAATAAGGAATGTGGGCATGATAAATCGCAAAGAGTGTTACCACTCCAGGCGTTGAAATCATCCTTAGAAAGGAGGTGATCCAACCGCAGGTTCCCCTACGGTTACCTTGTTACGACTTAGTCCCAATCACGGAGTTCGTCTTCGGCGCTCATCACGACTTCGGACGCCCCCCGCTTTCGTGGCTTGACGGGCGGTGTGTACAAGGCTCAGGAACACATTCTAGTATTGCTGACCTGCGGTTACTAGCGATTCCACCTTCATGCAGGGTTGCCGGAAGCTGATAGTGTTACTCTTAACTAAGTGGTATAATCAGATTTGAAAGCTATAAAGTTCTTCTCACCAAAAAAAATGAAATGAAAGTCACTATTCAATTCTCTTCGACCCAGGAACGAAAAGCATTGCCGATCTTGTTGAGGCATTCACCGGGTATCCATGGTTTGAGTGAACCCAAGTTGTTCCAAGAAAGATTGCACCTGGACAAAACGCACTTGGCTGGTTTTCATGGTTCATTTTCTCCTTTTCTAAGAGCATTATCCCGGAGTTCGGCGAAATGTTGGACAGCAGATTGATCCAGCACATTCGTTAAAGGAATGTGAAGTGTTGCAGTTTTCGAAAGGGGTTGAGATTTTGTCGGCTTCAGCGTTCGAACCGCTTCTTGCAAATGTAACCACCAAGCCTTTTCCTGGTTCGCATCAAAAACAACCAATATTCCGGGCATCCGCTCATTCATCCAGAATAACAAATCCCGCCACTCCATTCGAACTGCAATTGCCTGTTCTTTGGCCGCAATTTTGACGTTTTCATTTGCCTTTAGTTGAAACCATACCCCCTCGTTTTCAATCTCGCCGAGTTCGTCGTAAGTCTCCATTACAAATCGATCCCGTAGTCAGTGTTCATCCTTCGAGGAACCCATCCACATCGCAAAATAAACCTTTCGACATGATTTAAGATTTGGGAACTCTGCAATTTACAGCACCTTGGATCGAACAAGATATTTCACAGGTTAGGAGCGGATCCATGAAATCCCACAAACGCAAACGCCGGACGAGGGAACATGTGATCGCAGATTTGAGCGTAAGAGATGAAAAATCTTTAGTTGGTAGGAATAAAAAAAATCCCGCCGTTCCTGGCAGAACGACGGGATTATCTTATCAACTGGTTTTGCCGCCAAATAAGGAATGTGGGCATGATAAATCGCAAAGAGTGT
>CAZPPD010000834.1:0-3041 GCA_964588185.1 uncultured Alcaligenaceae bacterium
CCATCTTTCCGGATTGGTGGGAAATCCAACCCTTATTCCTCTAAATCCGCCAATGGCTTCTGGACCAGTACCAAAAGGGCTCCCTGGAAGGATTGGACATCGCCGGGGATAGCACCGGGCAAATTCCTTGGACTCTCGTTTATGAGACCGCCCCTGACGAAAACAGCTTCCAAAACGCCGGCAACATTCATGAAGTATGGAGAAATTTCTGGGGAATTCGCTACAATCTGAATTCTACCTTCCGGGTGAATCCCTTCCGCTCCTTATCTTTGTTGGATGAGCCATCGCTCTTGCTGGTTTTGGATCCGGGCGTCTGTGAGCAACTTTCGCAGGATCAGAAGGATAAGCTCGAACACTTCCTTCAATCTCAGCCGGTGACAGTCGCCCGAGATGCCGGCGAAGTCAAAGCCCACTTGCAAACCAAAGCCCCGGATCTCATTTATGTTTTTGCCCCCTTCCGGGAGAGTGGCTTTGGGATTGGCGAGGCAACGATCCTTCTCCAAGAATTACGAGGCTTGCTGGAATCCAGTAAACTTCCTCAAGAACCCTGGAATAATCTCCTACTCTTCGTGAACCCCGCAAGGCAGGATCACAACGAGGATTGGCAGGAAAGTAAACAACAACTCCTCACTTGGCGAATGGCTGGGCTGATCTACCCGGAATATGAATTACCGCTTGGGCCGGCGAATCAATTCGGCCTGGAAGTCCTCGACAAGTTCCTATTTCGTGGGGATTTCCTCGGAGAAGCAGTTCAAGATCAAAGATCCGCCCTTGGACCGGCCGGTCTGCTGTACCAACTGACTTGCCCTTCTCGAATCCAAGTCCGCTGGCCGCAAGAAGGAACGGAAGATTCGGCTTCCGAAGGATACTCCGATGAGCCGGTTCCCAATTTACTGCCATTGCCGGAAAAACCTTATCGTCCCTTCGTTGCTTGCGACCGCCAGGACCGGCCTTTGTTCGTCGGACGAGAGCGAGACATTATATCCTTCGCAGAAGTGATCGAGACTTCACAAGTAGCAGTTTTGCATGGCCGAAGCGGCGTAGGAAAAACCAGCCTGCTGCAGGCCGGGGTGATCCCATTTCTGCTGGAAGAATCTCTCGGTTTTGACCTCTTGCGAGACAGATTTGCAACTGAGGAGGAAAGTGCGGAGAAAGACTACCCCCTCGTGGTGCTTCGAACCACTCGAGATTTAGTTGGTCAGCTTGTCCTCGGCCTCGGTGTTTTTGCCGGGAAACCCTATTCCTTTACCACTCCTACCGGCCGCGAAGTGAACGTAAATCTTCCGGAGATCTTATCCAGTGCCCTCCTGGGAACGCCGAATGAGAACTTCCAGAATGAAGAACTCTACGGCGCAATCCAACAGAATCCCGCATTAGCGGCGAAAGCGCTGCAAGACCTCAGCAGCTATCTCCCGCATGATTTAGTGATTGCCGTGGAGCAAGGGGAAGAGCTGTTTTCGCTAACCCGAACCAAAGAAGATGTCGAAAAAAGAAAAGTCGCTCTGGAGATTTTGCAATCCCTAATCCAAACTCCCGGTCACTGCAAATTCATCTGGACGCTGCGGACGGAATATTTCGGCCGCATCATTCCCCGCATCAGTCTGCAAGAGCCGATTCCTGCCCTGGCCACCTACTTCTTGCCGGCACTCTCGTTTAACGCGTTGTTACAAGCCGCCTTGCAACCTACCTTGGACGAACCCATCCCTTATAGCTCCGAGATCCCCCTGGAAAAATATGATTTTGAGTTTGAAGAGAACCTTTGTAGGTCCTTGGTTTCCCGTTTAGTCCAGGAAGGCAACCAAGGCGGTCCGGAACCAATCATCTCCCTCCACCTCATTTGTTCCATGCTTTATGACGGCCTCAAAACCCGCCCCGACCGGACCATTCGCAAGGAGGAACTGGACCGATTAGGTTTACTGCAAAAAGAGGGAACCAGTTCGGGACCTCTTATTGATTTCCAAAGGTTACTGGGTTTCCAGTCAACTGAAAAAAGGCCGGTCCGCCGAGCTGTTTCTAACCGAACCAAGAAAATCCTTGCCGATGCGGTAACCAATGTGGACCAGGCCTCATTTACTGAGTTATTGCAGACTCTCGCCAGTCCAATGTCCGGCGGTAATCCCGAAAACAACCTGCTCCCACTAAGCGACCTGGAAGAGGAGTGGAAGGGGAAGACACCACTACCAGAGGTAGTCGAGAAAACTTCCTCTCGCAATGTCGGCTTGCTCGCAGAGGTTCCGGTTTTTGATGGGGAAACCGAAGAAGTGGCAGTCAGCTTGGGTAGTGATTCCTTGGCTCCGATCGTGACTGAAATATCGATCGAGGAGGATAAAAGGAAATACGGCAATTCCAAAATGGTGGACACGCTATTTATTTGCATCCCCCTTTTGGTCCTCCTTGCCGCTTGGGCCTGGTCCTATTGGATTGTCCCCTATGGCGACCTCAAGGAAAAACGCGACAATGAGATGGAACAGTTAGGGGTCTTGTACAAGGCATTCAAAACCCAAAAACAAAGCACTCTGGCTCAGGCCTGGCCCCTCTATGTCGGCAATATGCACCAAGCCCGCCGCGCCTGGGAAATCGGCGACCTCTTACATATGCAGGAGCTCCTGATTGCTTACAAAAGAGATCCCGAAAACGATCTGCGCGGTTTTGAATGGTACCACCTGTGGCATCTGGCCAACCAACACAAATTCGCTTTCCTAAGTCATATGGGCGAAGTGCTATGCCTTGAAATTTCCCCGGACGGTAAGATTCTGATCTCAGGCGGAGCCGATGGAGCAGTCAAATTGTGGGACCTCGAAGCCGGAGTAGAAATTCACAGTTACCATCGGCCGGAAGGAGCGAAACGGAAAGCTGTTCATTGTCTGGCAGTCTCCCCCGACGGCAAACGGTTGGCAGTCGGAGGACAAGACAAGGAGATCACCTTGGTGACCGCCAGCCTGGACAACTTCGATCAACCGCAAGAGATCCTGGGTCAAGCAAAGGAAACCATGTTGCAAGGCCATGAGGGGCCAGTCACCGCCGTGGTCTTCTCCGCAGAT
>CAZPPD010000835.1:0-3037 GCA_964588185.1 uncultured Alcaligenaceae bacterium
CGGCTTGGGCAGCGGCGCCTCACTTGTCCGGGCAGGTGGCGGATTCTCCAGCGGCTTTCGGAGTAACTGGAGAAACGAGCGATTGGGATCCAGGTAAACTAAGTTGAAATGCTTGGCTAGGCGCAGGGCCAAATGTTGCGGCCGTTGCCAGGGAGAAAAGAAGGGAACATTTCCCAAGTAAAGAAGCGTTCCAGATTCTTTTTGGGAAGGAAGCACGTCCTGGTAAATCGGCTTATTTGGCGATATGTGCATTTATAGACTATCTCAGGAAGACAATTGGTTCAGTAGGACAAGGCAAACTAGTCAAAAAACTCCACAATTGGTTTAAAGGGAGAATGCTTTTAGCGTTGGGTTGGCATCCTGTAAAGGGGTCTTGAAGATCAGGGCTTTTCCCACGTGGGTAAATTAATTATTGTGTGGCATCTTTTGAGCGGTTGTAGTAAGCCGGGCCTCCTGGCCCGACTTGATTTGGACGGGCCAGGAGACCTGTCCTACGATATGGGAGGAGCCAGGAAGCTCATCCTACTCATTTCCAAATCAATGGGAATCAGCCTAGGAAAGGCATACGAATGGATTCAGTCTGGAATACCGTAATTGGCCAACTCCCCAGTGAAGTATTGTCCTATCTCGGGGGCCACTCCCTAAACGTAGTGGCCTGGGGATGTGGGGAGGAAATTGGTCCCTTAAAGAGCCGATTCCCCCATTGCCGGACCATGACTGCGGATTCGGAAAACCAATCCGATTTACCACGTTCGGTGGAAGTCCTATTTTCCATTAATTACCTACCTCAGTTCTCCGAACCGTTGGAAGAATTAAAGAACCTCCTGAACCTCAGAAGTTCAGTTGCAATCTTTGTGGTTCCTCAGAGTGAATTTCCTCTCCGGGAAAATCACCGTTCCCAATTCCGCCAAGAGAATTTCCCCGAGTTGCTCGCCGGTTTCTCAAGGTCCACTCTGAAGACAATCCAATTGGAAACCGAACGAGGTTTGGAATCCCACCTGTTAGTGATTTATTCCTCGGAAACATTTCGTAAGCTCTATGGGACAACCGACGTTGCCCAAGCGGAAATGGATAAATGGAATCAATATTATTCCGGGTTGGAATCGGTGACCGAAACCCCTTCCTTGCAAGCTTTCCATGGAGAATTTACCGAGGCAATGGTAGATTTGCTTCCGCCCTCTTCCCGGATACTGGAAGCTGGGTGTGGGGCAGCATTTCAAAGCTTGGCTCTGGCCCGATTGGGTAGATTTGACATTTCGGTAATGGACATCTCTAACGAGGCTCTCACGAGTGCTCGCCAGCGATTTGACCAAGCCCATCTCCCGGTGGATGCTTTTCTCGGCGATACTTTCGCTCCAGGAAAACCGGAGTTTGACCTGGTGTTTAATGCAGGTGTTCTCGAACACTACACCCTGAATGAGCAAGTCGATTTTATTCGCGGAATGGCATCGCGGAGCCGAAACTTCGTCCTTATTCTGGTACCCAATCGGTTGTGTTATTGGTATTGGATGTGGCGCATCCACATCAGCAAGAAGGAAGCCTGGCCTTTCGGCAAAGAATGTCCCATGGTGGATATGTCCACTGCTTTTGAAAAAGCAGGACTAAGATTTGTCGGCCAAACCTTTTTCGGCGAGGCTTGGACCGAAGATCTTATCCACCATCTGCCGGGATTAAGCCAAGAAATCCGCGAAGACATTCTTGGAATCCATCGCTCGCCTTTTCTGGACAAGTCTCACAAATGCTACCTGTTGGCTGCCCTGGGAACCGTCGCCGAACAAACCGCAGAAATCCCCGATATCTGGAGTTCCACTGGATTGCGAGAGGACTTTCGCACGGCGGAAATAACTGGGGCTTTGGCCGACACGTTGGCCGGGAAATTAAGTCTCGAATCCCGCATGCGAAGCACCCAACAGGTGTACGAAGCGGCTTTAGCCGAGAACCGTTACTACCGAAGCTTGGTATATTCCAAGGTGTGGCGAATTGCCGAACGTGTCCAGAAAATCCGCAACATTGTTGCTCCGGAGGGGAGTTGGCGGTCTTTAACTCTGCGGAAAATGAAAAACGGAATCAAGAAAATTGGTTCCGTTACTATTCAGGGAATCCGAAATATTATTCCCGCTCCCAAAGGGTTGGATGAAATCCAACAGAAAGCGGCCAACGGCCAACAAGTAGTGGTATTCCTGCCGTCGATTCGGTGGCAAGCAACGCTCTTTCAACGCCCCCAACACTTAGCCCGCCAGTTCGCCAAGATGGGCTATGTAACCATCTATGACTGCACGGAAACGGACGAGAAACTTTATGGCTTCAAAGAATTGGAACCGAACTTATACTTGTACAAAGGCCCGACTCGTCACTTGGCTTCCTTGCCGAATCCTTGGTTGTGGGCATTCACGTACAACTTTCATCTCTAGGATAAATACCAACCGGGGACAACGACGATTTACGATTGGATCGACGATCTGGCGGTTTTTCCTTTTGACCAAGCTTTCCTGCAACGAAATCACGACTGGGCAGTCCGGGAAGCAACAGTAGTTACCAGCGTTGCTCGCAGGCTTCACAAGGAAGCGCAAATGGCACGGCCGGATGCCATCTATTTACCTAATGCCGTCGAATATGATCGCTTCGCCGATCCCTCCATCCGCCCTGCCGTTGAACCGGAACTGCACGGATTCTTGGCCGATTCCAAACCCATCTGCGGTTATTACGGGGCGTTGGCATCCTGGTTTGATTATGGTTTGTTGAAATGCGTGGCCGAGTTGCGGCGGGATTGGAATTTCATCCTCATTGGGCCGGATCATGATGGCAGTTTGGGGCAACATCCGTTGCACGAATACCCCAATATTGCCTGGCTGGGCATTCGCGATTATCAAGATTTACCCCGCTATTTGAAACGCTTCGATGTAACCATGATTCCCTTTGTGATAAACGATATCTCCTTGGCAACTTCCCCCCTCAAGCTGTTCGATTACTTCGCGGGCGGGATGCCGGTCATCACCAGCCCAATGCCGGAATGTATGGCGTTCGAGGAAATCCATAT
>CAZPPD010000836.1:0-3031 GCA_964588185.1 uncultured Alcaligenaceae bacterium
TCGGGCTTGCAGTTGTTGCTCCGTAGTCAGACACATATCGGGTTCCGGGGCGGTCCCCATCGGCTTGTAGACATGAATCCTGGTATACATCACGCCCATTTCTATGAGCCGGTCGACCCATTTCTCATCCAGCAGGTCGAAGTTGGTTTGGCAAAGGCTGGTGCATACTCCGGTGAAAACTTTGTGCTTCAGACAATTTTGTAACCCCAGCATACTTTTGCTGAGCACGCTGTTCCGACCGCGGCGTTCGTCGCTGACAATTTCATTGCCTTCGATGCTGATGAGGGGAGTAGCATTTCCGAGTTTTCTTAACCGGCGAGCTTTTTCATCGGTGATGAATTGACCGTTAGTAAATATCTGGAAATAACAATCGGGGTGAGCAGCCAGAATGTCAAACAGTTGGGGATGCATGAACGGTTCCCCGCCAACCAATCCAAAGAAGACATTGCCGACTTCTTTGGCTTCCCGGATTAACTGATTCATGTCATCCAGTGGGATGTATTCTTGCTTGGCAGCCACATCCACCCAACATCCCTGGCAGCGTAGATTTCATCTGTTGATGATGGACACATTAAGGAAGGGGGGGAAGACTTCACCGCGTTTCTAGCGGCTCTTGTGTTTTTGCAGGGAAATCATCCCTTTGAAGCCCATGTTCCACATCAATTTCCACAGGAGCCGTTTGTCGGTTTCCAGGAAAAGACGTTTAGCCATTTGCAAGAACATGGATGCCTCATTTCGTGGTAGGTGAATTCAAGTGTTCCGGGTAGTTGGTTTGGATAAACGAAATAAACTCCACCATTCTACTTAGTTGATGGTCTTGAAGCAACAATCCCTCAAGGGAGTAGGGCCAGCTGAATTTGGAATGCTTAGGATTTCTTGGTTTCCATGGATTCAATGCATGTCCAATAACCACCCAGATCCATTCCAAATCCAGAGGAATCCGGTGGGGTTACCCAGGAGTTTCTGTTGTGTTGAGAACAAAATTCTGGGAGATCAGTAAGATGCTTGTCATCCCGAATTCGGTGGTTTATTCTCGTTCCCAACTTGGTTATTTATTTGGACATCCAATGTTCCTAAAACATTCAATCTTGAAATGAAAGCCTAAGGAAAAGCCATGACATTGCATCGCCGCACTTGCTTACAAAGTATTGCTGGTGGTTTATTGGCTGGCGGTTTGCCCGGATGGGCTGCCGCCGATAATCCTCAACGGCGGGAGTCCCGGCTTCGCATTACTCGGCTGACAATAACCCCCATTGCTTTGCCGGATCCCCCTTTGCTCGCTGCGAGCGGTTGTCATGGGCCCTATTTCCTGCGAAATATTGTGCAGATCGAAACAGACGGCGGCATCACTGGGATTGGAGAAACCAAAGGCGGCCAACATCGGACAGAAGCCCTGGAACGGGCAAGAAGAATTGTCGTCGGCCAAGATGCCTTTGCCTATCGCCGGTTCGCCCCCGATGTGCAAAGGTTAGGCTCTGCCATTTACGCCGGCATCGAGCTGGCTTGTCTTGATGCACTAGGTAAAGCAACAAACCGAAAGCTCTGCGAATTGCTGGGCGGACCGGTGCGCAGCGAAGTGGAATTCGCGGCCTACTTGTTCTATCGCTATGCGGCAGATGATCGGCGCGTTTTACAGGACCGGCGGACGGTGGATTCGCGGGGTGGGGGCGATCAAGCATTGGATCAGTGGGGTGAAGTCCGCACCGCGGATGCAATGGTGCGCATGGCAGAAGGGTTCCGCCGCCGCTGGGGCTTTCGGGTGTACAAGCTCAAAGCCGGTGTACTCGATCCCAACATTGAGTTAGCCACCATGCAGGGAATGAACCAGCATTTCCGGGGTAGAAATCCACTTCGCATCGATCCCAATGGCCGCTGGCGAAGGAACACGGCAATACGAATCGGCCGGGCCATGAGGGACTTAAACCTCGAATACTACGAAGATCCGGTGCGCGGCCAGGAAGAAATGGCCCACATCAAGCAAGCTACCGGGCTGCGAATGAGCACCAACTCGTGCATCACGCGGTTCAATCACATCCCGGATGCCGTGCGGAACCAACCGGTAGATGTCATCCTCGGCGATCACCATGGGTGGGGCGGCATCCCGGCGTTCCAGGAATTGGGCCGCATCTGTGGGACCTTTGGTTGGGGATTATCCCACCACAGCAATAATCACGCCGGAATAACCATGGCCGCCATGATCCACGTCGGGGCAGTGGTCCCGGAACTGACCTACGCCAGTGATACCCACTACGTTTGGTTGGCCGAAGGGAAAGACATCATTCAGGGGAATAACCTGCTGATTCGCAATGGGAGAATGCAGATCCCTAACCGCCCGGGAGTCGGAGTGGAATTGGACCAAGACAAGCTGAGAAGGGCGAATGAAGTGTATCGCCGCTGCGGCATGCGGGAACGCGACGATGCCACGACGATGCGGATGTTTGTTCCGGATTGGGAAAGGACATTGTATTAGGATTGGGTCGAACTCCAAAAGCAAAGGATGTGTCCCAAAGATGGGTAGGACCGGAATCTTACCATTCGATCAAATCTACCGTAGAATTGATGTAATCGTATCTTCAAACCCCCGGCGCAGAGAAAGACAGGAGCCGTTGCAAATGCCCACTTACAACCCCAAAGTGGTTGAACCTCATTGGCAGAAATTTTGGGAAAACAACAAGATTTTCCATACTCCTGATCTGTCGGACAAACCCAAGTACTACATCCTCGACATGTTTCCTTACCCCAGCGGCTCCGGTTTGCATGTCGGCCATCCTGAAGGGTATACCGCGACCGACATCCTCGCCCGCTACAAACGCATGCGCGGATTTAATGTCTTGCATCCCATGGGCTGGGATGCCTTTGGACTCCCTGCCGAACAATATGCCATCGAAACCGGCACCCATCCGCGGCTGACCACTCAAAAGAATATCGACAATTTTCGCCGCCAAATCAAAATGCTGGGTTTCAGTTATGACTGGGACCGGGAAGTAAACACCACCGATCCGAATTATTTCAAGTGGACGCAGTGGATCTT
>CAZPPD010000837.1:0-3030 GCA_964588185.1 uncultured Alcaligenaceae bacterium
AGGGTTGCCCCGGATTGCGCGGACAAGGAAGCCAGAAGAAATTGCCATGGACAGCCAGGAAATAAACCCGTCTCCCCAGGGATTATCCCGGACTTCTATCGGCGGTTTTTGACTTGTTCGCGTCAATCCTTGTTGGACTTCTTTGGCTAAGGTAGCCCCCTCTTCGCGACTCATGTGATGAAACTTGGGGCCGGTTTCCCCAACATCCGAACGGAGGATGGGTAACAAATCCCAAGCCAAGGCCCGGGGCCGAAGAATCACAAACGTCTGTAATCCGGGGGGAATGAGAATGCCAAGCGCATTGGGACCGGCACTACGGTCTTCAACTCGGCGAAATTCGGGCATTTGGGGGTCCTACCTGCGGTCTTTGAACAAGTCTGGGATGTCCCACTGGAATATGGAATTCTGCAAACATTTTGGGTGCCATGGTCGCCCCTACCATTCTGAATCTTCCCCGCTTTTGCTTAAAAGTTAAGGACTTTGAGAATCTAGGCGAGTATGCTTCAGAACATTTGGTGGATCACAAACCCAAAATTCACTGGGACACCCCATGTCTCTATATTTTAATATCAAATCCTTTATTAAGATATGAGACGCCTTTTCTAAGAACCAGATTCTTTAATTTCCTAATTTCTGGTATACTATCCCTCCGTTTTAATATCTTTAGGAAAATTCAGGATGAAAATTTTCAGCGAGGGTTGAACCCCAGTGAATCCCCCAGCAACTGCTACCAGCGAACAACAATCAACGCAAAAGTTAATTGCTCCCTCCCGGCAATCCATGGACCGGTTCGGGGCCAAATGGCTGCTGCATTTCAAAGCATTGTTTGGAATGCCGTCCCAGAGAAGATTAGCCCAGGCAGCGCTAAAGATTCCGCAAATCCGCTATTGGGAAAAAGAACTTAGCGATATATCCGACGAGGAAATGATTCGCCGGGGCAAGCAATTAAAAGGCCGAGCCCGCGGCGGAGAAAATCTGGACAATCTTCTCCCGGAAGTATTCGGGATGGTTTCGATTGCTTCCCAGCGAGCCATGGGATTGCGGCCCTATGATGTCCAGTTAGCCGCCGGAGTGGTTCTGCACAAAGGGGCTTTGGCAGAAGTCGCCACCGGGGAAGGAAAAACCCTCATTGCTACCCTTCCCGTGGCTCTGAACGCCCTTTCCGGAAAAGGGGTTCATGTAACCACGGTAAACGATTACCTTGCCCGCCGTGACGGCGAATACACCGCGGGCATTTATAATTTGTTGGGGCTATCCGTCGGCACCTTACAACAACGCCTCCCCGACGATAAGCGAAAACAGGCCTATGCTTGCGACATCACTTACGGGACTGCTTCAGATTTTGGTTTCGACTTCTTGCGGGATCGCTTGAAAATAGCCGGGGGCAAAGGCCAATCCACCTCCTTTTGGAATCCCTGGACCGCCAATGGCAACTACCATCAGCCGATTGATCCCAAGGTTCAGCGCAGCCATCATTGTGCCATCGTGGACGAAGCCGACAATATCTTCATCGACGAGGCCAGGACTCCTTTGATTATCGGCGGTCCGACACGGGAGGCATCCGAGGAAGAGCAAGTGGTTTTCATCTGGGCCGATGATCTGGCCAAGCAAATGAAACCCAACCATCATTTCTGGATGGACCAAAAGAAACAAAAGCTGGAGTTGACCGACGAAGGCCGAAAGCTGATCCGCTATTCCAATCCTCCCATTGGCGAATATTCTCACGCCATGGATAAACTCCACGAACACGTGGAACGAGCCCTGCATGCCAATTATCGTTTTGGCCGCGATCAGCATTACCTGATTGAAGACGGCAAAGTAGTTATCATCGATGAGAGTACGGGGCGCCGGCAACCGGATCGTCATTGGCGAGAAGGACTTCACCAGGCGGTGGAAGCCAAGGAACGCGTCAAAATCAACATGCCTTCGGACCATGCCGCTTCAATTACCTATCAGAGTTATTTCCGGTTGTACGACAAACTTTCGGGTATGAGTGGTACTGCCGTTCAGAATTTCTGGGAAGTGCTCCGAGTATACAAACTTTTTGTGGTTTGCATTCCCACCAATCGCCCGGTAATCCGCAGACAGATGCCGGATCGGGTTTACCCGACGGAAAACCGAAAGTTCCGGGCAGTTGCTGCAGAAATTAAACGAATGAGTACTCAAGGACGCCCGGTCCTGGTTGGTACCCGGACCGTTGAAGTATCCGAAAAAATCGGAGCCTTGCTGGATGAAATGGGTATCGAACACAAGATTCTCAATGCCCGACCGGAGATTGCCGACATGGAAGCGGAGATCATCTCTCAGGCGGGACGCCCCGGCGCCGTAACCATTGCCACCAACATGGCAGGCCGTGGTACCGACATTATCCTGGGCGGCAATGCCGAACCAATGGCTTGGGGCCTTCTCAAAGACAAGTACGAAAGCCGGTTGGATGTTCCTCGAGAGGAGTGGAGACAGCTAATCAAACAGATTGAAGAAGCGGAAAATCTGCACGAACTGAAGCGGCAAGTGGTGGAAGCCGGCGGCCTCCATGTTCTCGGGACCGAACGCCATGAGGCGATCCGCATTGATCGTCAGTTGGCTGGCCGTGCCGGCCGTCAGGGTGACCCCGGGAGTTGCCAATTTTTTATGTCGCTCGAAGATTATCTGCTGGAAGGATTGGGCCAACGCCGCAAACAATACTACGAAGAGGTAGGCCGCCGCTACGCGGATGACGAAGACGAATCCTGGGATAAATATTTACAGCTTTTTCATCTCGCCCAAAGAAAGATGGAAAAACGCCACTACCGCCAACGCCTTGACCTCACCATCTACGAGAAGAACCGGCAGGAGATTCTGAAGGATCTTGGTGCCGATCCTTATGTGGATTAATCCCGGGCAGCTTCAGCAGTAACAATTATTCTCTCGGTTTCGCATTGAATGCCAGTCAGGTTACTCCGAAAAGATATTCCCTCTTTGGAACAAAACTGGTCCACATCCAATTGAAATCCGTCATCTGTTACACTTAGCCATTCTTCCCGCTGGAAC
>CAZPPD010000838.1:0-3026 GCA_964588185.1 uncultured Alcaligenaceae bacterium
CCCAATAACTAGCTTGAGCAAAATGCAGCCTTCTTAGCCGGCGATGTAAAGGTAGCTCAGGCCCTCAAACCGGCTGCCGAAGCACTCCGGAATTTTGTAGCCATTCTCGATCGCGATTTGCGAGTAGAGCCTGAACCCCGCTGTGCGGCCCCGATGGTTTATGATGAGAAAAATCAGAAGATCGTGCTGTTTGGCGGGCATTCGGGGGAAGTACGAACGGATTTATATTTCAAGCAACCCAAGTTCAGATATTACCCCGGATCTCTGAATGATACTTGGCTTTACGATGTGAAAACCAAGGAATGGGAGCAACTGGATTTGCATGGTCCGGTTCTAACGCGGATGCCGAAGCTGTTCTATGATCCCAAAAGTGGTTTGGTTCTGCATTTCACATTTGAGAACTATGCCAAGCCAAAGGATTCCCCAGCTTTGTGTACCGTCGAAACTCTGGATGTTGCCAAGAAACAATGGTACAGCCCGCAATACGTCCCCTTCCCCGCGAAGTTGCAGTACCAATCCACTTATAGTAATCGCACGCCGATCTTTAATGTGGCCTTCGATCCGGAAAACCGGTTAGTGCTGTTGTTCCAGAATGTCCGGGATGGGAAAGAGGTCCGACAAGAAACCTACGCTATGCGCTTGAAGTTGAAGGAACCAAAAGGAAAAGGCGTTCGCTGGTCCAAGCCCGAACCCGTCAAGCCACAAGTTATTCCCAAAGATGATCCGGAATGGCTCAACAAATTAAAAACCTTCCCTGCCAATCGGTGGACCTACACGGACCCGCAACCCCGAGATGCTCGCGTTCGTGATTGGGGAAACATGGCGGTCGACCCGGTTCGCAATTTGGTTTTTTATTTTGGCGGTGGGCATTCCACGTATCAGGTCAATGATGTGGCTATCTATGCTCCGGGAGCGAATAAGTGGATTTCCGCTGCTGGGGATCATAATGATTTTGTCCCGCCGGTTGGTTGGGGCGGCAATACCATGGGCTATCGGGGCGGCCCCAATGCGCACCATATGCGGAACCAGTATGTCGCCCTGGATGGCAGGATGTTTTATGGCCCACTATGGAATGAACAACTGAAATGCCATCTTGTCTGGTTTTACGATTTGGATCGCGGCGGAGTTTGGCGGTGGAAGAAAATCGCCAAAGTGACCATTGACAAAGGCGGTGAGAAAATCTTTTCCCGGCCGCATATGGTGGACCCTTCAGGTAAAGTGCTTTCGTTCCAGGTAGTCCCAAAGGGTCGATATATTTCCGGAGTCTTGGGTTGGTATTTTTCCTCCTATGACATTTACGAAAACCGGTTAACCATCAAAGCCATTCCCAAACCTTGGCCGGGCAGAGTTCCCGAGTGCCGGCCGTTTTGCCTGCTCCCGCACAGGCAGCAGATCTTTTATTACGAATACAATCCCAAGCGAAGCGATGATATCGAACATTTCCGCTTTTGGATGTACGACATCAAACAAAATAAATGCCGGCAACTCCATCCGAAACGAAAACCGCCGAAAGGCGTGGCCAAGGTCGTCGTCTATCTTCCCAAGCAAAATGCAATTCTGGCAGATGTCCGCACCAAGAATCGCGAATCCGAGAATATGTGGGTTTATTCCCTAAAGCGAAACGATTGGACCAAACTTCCTGTGGTTGGAGACAAGTCCCGGTTCGTCGGGCCGTATGGACAAATGGATTACCTTCCAGAGTATGGGGTGGTTATTAATGTGAATCGGAGAACAGTTGTAATGCCGCCCGATGTGGAAAAGTTGGATTGGCAGGGAGAATAAACGGCTTCGTATGGATCTGTTTTTTTCACGAACGTTGATATATATTGCTTTGCATCAAGAAAGCAGCTTAGCTGACCCAGGAATTTTGGCAAATTCAGCGAGCGGGATTGTTTGGTATAACGCTTCAAATGAAAGGAATCAAAAATGGAAGACGAAATCTATCGCTTATTCAATGAGGGAGTATCGGCCTCCTTGGAAGCAGAACGCCTTCGCGAAGAAGGAAACCTGGATCAAGCCAAGGAAACTGAAGAACAGGCTTGCTCCACTTTTGACCGAATTCTTGAATTGGATCCGGAGCATCTTGGCGGACTGAGTGGCAAGGCCCTTAGTCTCTCACAGTTGGGTCAGGTCGAAGAGGCCGCGGAACTATTCCAGGAAGCCCTCTCCCTGGAACCAAATTTCCCAGAGAATCACCGGCAGCTTGGCCATTGCTTCATGCAAATGGGAGATTGGGAAAGTTGCCGGCAGGAAATTCTGATTGCCTTGGAACAAGACGCCCGTTCCGATTACCGGCAGAAATCCTCGGATGAAGTTTTACGCTATGGCGGCTATTTGTTGGACATGGCGGATGAATTCCGCAGGAAAAACCAAATGGACAAGGAAAGAGCTTGCCAGCTGAATGCACGCTGGGCGTTTTGGTTGGCTCAAGATATTGATCCGGAGAATAAAATGGCAGCCCAGGAGATGAAAAAATTGAACAGGATTTTGGATGTGGAATAACTCCTGCCATATGATGAACTAAGTCGTTGAAGACTGTTTCCGTTGGCACCGCACCTCAGAGGAGAACCATGAAAATCGCCGGACTTTTACAAGGGATGGAATTTGCCCGCAGCCGCACGCTAGCATTCTTGGATGAATTGGAAAAGCTCCCGGATGCTCAAAAAGTATTGGGTTGGCGTCCCGGACCCGAACGCGCTCACATCGCTTGGCAACTGATGCACCTGGGTGCAACCGACGACCGCCACCTCAATATCCACATCAAACAAGATGAAGCGAAAGAAACGCAATATGTCGAACGATTTGCCGGGGGTAGCACTCCGGACGACAATATCCCCACGGTAGATGAGATTCGCCACTACATTACGGAACGCCGTCAGGCGATCATGGAACATTTCCAGAGTCTGGACGACAGCAACCTGGATCAGAAACCACACGATGCAGCCAAATGGGATTATGGAACCTGGATTCAGATTTTGAGTTGGCACGAAGGACATCACCAGGGACAGGCGCATTTGACTTTGAAT
>CAZPPD010000839.1:0-3021 GCA_964588185.1 uncultured Alcaligenaceae bacterium
ACCAACCAAACAACCGATGAAAATTGCTTCGGTCAATCCTTGTCCACGCCCCAAAAAAAAACCGCCGCCCATAAAGACCCCCGCTAAAAACCCCATAACAGACCAATTGATTACGGTTTTCAAGGTCCTTACCGATTGGTCTGGAACCTGAGATCGTTTTAAAATTTCCCCGGCACACTTCCAACATTCGGTGAACTGATCTTCATGGGACTCCCCACAATTTTCGCAAACCCACATCGGCTAATTTCTCCGAAGGTAAGGTGAATCCTGCCACTACTGAAATGTAGCAAGCAAATAGAATCCGGTCTAGAACCATTGAATCAGGTTCGATTTATTGTTCCGCGCTTGACTTGCTCGTCCGGGGACCATAGCCTGAAATATCTACCTCCCGGTCTGGACTCTCATTTATTTGAAATATGCACCGCGAAATCTCACACATTGACGAAGTATTTCATCCCAGGGAAAACTATGGGCTTTATCTCCTGACCGGATTGATGGGCCTGCTTATTTTTCTCGAGATTTGGCCCTGGTTTGTGGACGTCTCCGGTTTTACTTCGCTGCCCACTTGGCCTACGGTCATCTATGGATGGCAAATCTCCTTGATTGCTGCGGTGATTGGTGGAGCCAGAATTCTTTACACTTCTTTGGAATCCCTTTTCGAAGGACGCCTGGGGGCGGATTTGGCGTTGGCGATAGCAGCTTTAGCCGCGATTCTCATTGGCGAGCCTTTTGTTGCCGCCGAGGTAATTTTCATCGGCTTGGTCGGCGAGTGCCTGGAAAGCATTACCTTCGAAAAAACCCAGCGAGCTATCCGAAAAATTGTCGAGGTCTTTCCTAGGCGTTGCTGGCTGCTCAAAGACGGCGAGGAAATCCGTGTTCGCACCACGGAACTTCAAACCGGTGATGTCGTAGTCGTGAAACCGGGAGCCCGCATCCCCGTGGATGGCATCATTGAGGAGGGCCGTTCTGCAGTTGATATCAGTGCCCTTACGGGGGAATCGATCCCTGTTGACAAAGGGCTTGGAGATACGGTTTTCGCCGGCTCCGTAAATCAATTCGGCGCTCTCACCATCAAGTCCACCAAAGTCGGCGACCAAACGGTTGCCGGGCAAGTCATTGAAGCCACGGCTCAAGCTTTGAAAGACAAAGCCGGCATCGAACGCACGGCTGACCGGATGGCAAAGTATTTCCTGCCCTTGGTGTTGGGGTTGGCGGCGATCACTTTTCTGGGAGCATTATTTTATTACGGGTCCGGTTGGTTCGGCGAAGCTCAAGCCGGGGCCTTGCGAAAAAGTGTGTATCCCACCTTGGCGGTTTTAGTGGTTGCTTGTCCTTGTGCTTTGATCCTGGCAACTCCGGCAGCCATCATCGCTGCTTTGGGTCGATTGGCCGGGACCGGGGTGCTCATCAAAGGCGGAGTCTCACTTGAACGGTTGGCAGGAGTTTCCGCATTTGCCTTCGACAAAACGGGGACACTGACCGAAGGCCGATTGGTTTTGGGGGATATTACTTCCCTGGCTGATGGCTTGGAAGACAATGAGGTTCTTCGCATTGCAGCCAGTGCAGAACTTCGCAGCGAACACCTGATCGCCCAATTGATCACACAGGAAGCTAATAATCGGCACCTTAACCTGGATCCGATTGAGGAGTTCCAGGCTTATCCCGGGGCAGGGGTTTCCGTGCAAACACCAGCCGGAAAGGTTTTGGTCGGAAATCGCCGCCTTCTGGAAGAACAAGGGATCCCTCTCTCCGAACAATGCTCGAGCCTGCTGGAGGACTTTGATTCCAAAGGCCAAACGGCTCTGTTAGTCGCCCGCGAAGGGGAGATACTGGGGATTATTGGAGCGCGAGATCAGGTTCGCGAAGAAGCCAAAGGAATTATTGCGGATCTGCGAGAACTTGGCATTGCGGATATTGCACTCCTCACCGGTGACCGCGCAGCCGTGGCTAAATCCATTGGCGAAGAGATTGGGATTGAAGAAATCCATTCGGAAATCCTCCCCGAACAGAAGGCCGAGATTGTATTGCAGATGCGGAAGCGGGTAGAAGAGTCTGCTCCCCCGCAAAAAGATTGGTTTGAACAGATCTCACCTTCGGCTACCGGCCGTGTCGCCATGGTAGGCGATGGCATCAATGACGCGCCGGCCCTTGCCAGCGCCGATGTAGGTTTGGCAATTGGCGGGACCGGTACGGATGTGGCCGCGGAAGCTGGTGATGTCGTCTTTATGGGAGATCCACTAAAGCCGTTGCCGTTACTGGTGCGGCTCTCGCGGGAAACTGTCCGCATCATCCGGCAGAATATCCTCATCTTCGCCTTCGCCGTGAACTTCATCGGCATTCTCTTAACCGCTTGGTTGTGGCCCTTTATTACGCCTGTCGACTGGGAGAACAAGGCACCTCTGGCTGCAGTTCTCTATCACCAATTTGGTTCTTTGGCCGTGCTGCTCAACTCCATGCGCTTGCTTTGGTTTGAACGGGCCAAGTCCAGCCCGGCGATGGAGAAAGCCAAGTCCTACTTAAAAGATTTGGATTCGTTTGCCGAAAAATACCTCGACATTGGCGAAGGCATCCACTTTTTGGAACATTTCTGGAAACCGGTGTTGGTTGGCATTCTGCTTTTGTTCATCGCTGGTTGGGGGATTAGTGGAACCACTTGGATTGGTCCCGATGAAATTGGTGTCGTGCAAAGGTTTGGCCGGCCAATTGCGGATTTAGGTCCCGGGATGCATTACCGCTGGCCATGGCCCATCGAGTCCGTCGCGCGCATAAAACCCGGACAAATTCGTTCCGTGGATATCGGTTTTCGTTCTGCACCGGGAGCAGGTACCTCCTCACAAACCATGTCCTGGGTGAGTGCTCATTCCGAACAGGGATTACGCCGGGTTCCGGATGAATCCATGATGATCACCGGAGATGGAAACCTCGTTGATCTCCAAGCCACAATTCGTTACCGAGTAGTAGAACCTCGAGTTTACCTGTTCGAAACCAGCGACCCGGAGGAAACTATCCGGGGTGCGACCG
>CAZPPD010000840.1:0-3007 GCA_964588185.1 uncultured Alcaligenaceae bacterium
GGGTACTCTTATCAAACAGCGATTGGCCGAAGGAAAAGTCCTTTGGGTATTTGGCATAGGGCAGCTCTGCCACCCCAAGCTGGTCGAAATGATCGGCCAAAAAGGTGATTTTGATGCCATTTGGTTGGATCAAGAGCATGTTGGCCTAACCATTCCCCAACTGGAAGAAGCATCACGGGCCGCACGAAGTGTGGGTTTGGACTCTTTCGCCCGCTTGAATTGCACGGATTATGCTTCGGTGATGCAACCGTTGGAAGCCGGTGTGGGGGGAATCATGGCCGCTCAGGTACGCAATGCCAAGGAAGCTGCCGACATCGTCCAATGGGCCAAGTTCCACCCTTTGGGGCTGCGAGGAGTAAATGGAACCGGAGTAGATGGCCGGTATGGAACTTTGAAGATGGACGAGTATTTCCAGAAGGCAAACGACGATACCTTTATCGCCATTCAAATCGAAAACGCCGAAGCGGTGGAGGATGTCGAAAAAATAGCGGGATTGCCTGCAGTGGATGTCCTATTCATTGGCCCCGCTGATTTAAGTCAATCTTTAGGGATTCCCGGACAATGGGACAATCCCAAGCTGTGGCAATCGATTGAACGAGTGGCTAACGCTGCCGCGGCCAAGAACATCCACTGGGCCATCCTGCCGCTCAGCCCCGATTTTGCCAAGAAATGTGTTTCCTTGGGATGCAAAATGCTATCGGTGGGAATGGATGTTTGGACTTTCCAATCCGGGTTAAAAAGTTTTGCGGAAATGTATCAAGAGGTAAAGGGCTAATCTCGCCTTTTCGAATTGGATTTGCTAAAATCCTTTCTTTGCAAAGTACGAAATATTAGCGATTTGAAATAAGGTTAATGACCCTCAGAGGATTATTTGGATGCGAAGGCTAGTTACTATCTCCACTTCTTTTATAGTAGGATGTTTTTTCTTGGGATGCGGAAGCAACCCCATATCCGATGTTCTTTCCAAGGTCAACGCTCAGTTATTGACTGCCCAATCTCAGTTGAATTCCATGGCAGGCGAGTTGGAGAAGATTACCAAGAAAGCCAAAAAAGAAGACCGCAAGATCAAGGTCGGGGATCTGAAAGATTTTGAGGAAAAAGCCAAGAAACTCCGCGAAGTCGGCAAGAAGATGAATGAATTGGAACAGATGGCAAAAGATGCCGCCAAAGAAATTACCGAGGAAAAAAAGAAAGCCCTAGATGAAAAGTTTGGCCCAATTCTGAGAGGAACCCGAAACGGCATTTCCAAGGCCACCGAGAAAGCCGATGCCGCCTACACTGCGGCCAAGGAACTCTGTGACGAGGATGCCCGCCAGCTTCTGACCGATACCTATTACAATGCGTTCGAGGAATTTCGCGTCATCACTCGCCGATCAGTTCAATAACCAAACGGGAGGTTCCGATGCGATTTCCGATCCTTACAGGATTAGCCCTCTTGTTCCTGTTCCCCACCATAGCTGTCTGCCAGCCTTCTCAACCACCAAAGTATGAAATTGTGGTGGTGGAAATGTTGCAGACCCTAAAACAAATCGATACCATTTTACAATCCATTGAGGATCAATTGTCGGCCGAGCGAGCCAAACCGGCTTTGAAAGAAGCGGTACAAAAATTTGTGGAAATCCGAAAAAAAGCGGAGAAAATGAAGCAACCGGACAAAGCCGAAAAAGACAAACTCGCTTCCAAATACGCCAAGGACTTTGCTAAAGCCATTGATAATTTAAAGTTGCAAATCAGCCGGGTCCTTAATATCCCCAAGGGAAGCGAAGCCCTCAAGGAACTGGAACCGTTGCGACCACAAAAGAAGACGAAAAATGGTAAAGAAAAGAAAAAAGAAAAGGATGGATGAGGGGGAACAATCCTCCGTCACTTCAAAGGTTCTTTCAACACCCGCCGTAATAAGAATTATCATCCGATTGGTAGTTCTGGTTGTCATCCTTATTGTTTCGTTCGTCATGTCCTTATTTAACGTCCCGGCTCATCCGTATTCCGGTGCCATTCAAAAAGAATTACTTGTCATTAATGATCTGCGCGAACTCCTAATGGAAACAAAGTCCGAGGAACGATATCTGAATAACCTGGGTAAAATTCAAGACCTTACGGATGAAGTCCTTGATGCCCAAAGTATCGCAGAGGAAAATATACCCATCGATGACAATCTGAGAGCTCGCATAGAGTATAAATATGTCTTTGCCTTGGATGGTTTGCTGCTCGACATCAATTCCACTGTCTCCAATCTCTCGAAATATGAGAAAGGAGAGGTCGCAAGAGAGACAAAAGAAATAGCCCATAAAACTCGGTCACGCTTTACCACATTGGCCTTTAATCGATAATTAGTGTCCTGAATCAGATGGTTGGTTGTGATAAATCAATGCGAAACAAAAATGGGCGACATGCAGGACTCCCATTTTTACCTGAGAATTACTAACGAATTTGGGAAACAGGATATTGCAGTTTCTATCTATGCAAAAATTCCAATTTGCTTGTGTTTTCGGTTTGGCTTTGACCCTGCTGGGTGGATGCGGTCAGTCTCAGGTAACGGAAAAGGAACTTGCGGATTTTATCCAAGACCAAACAAACTTTGAGAAGAAAGTCGTCGGCATTCTTGAGAACATTCAAACCAAAGAGGATATGAAAAAGGCTCTTGCTCAACTGAAAACACTAAACGCTCAAGGAAATGCCCTGGCCAAACGGGCTCGGAATCTCAAAGACCGAAAAGCAGACGTACCAATCCAATATCAAGAACAATTATTCGCCGTTCTAGCCAAGAAACGGCGGGAGATGGACCGCATCAAGAAACTGCCGCTTGGGGATGAATTCATAAACCAATTAGATCAGATTAAGGTTCAGAACTCGAAACTCCTTACGCCGAAATTGAAACCATGAGATCTCAAAAATCCTTTCTCTTGATTCTTTTCCTGTTGGTTCCATTTCTCAATGGTTGCGGGGATACCCCAAAGTCGGTTTTTACCGAAGCGGTGGTCATGCGGGGGGAAGTTGCGGACTTAAT
>CAZPPD010000841.1:0-3007 GCA_964588185.1 uncultured Alcaligenaceae bacterium
ATGGTTGCTGTTTCGCAAATGGCCGAAGGTTAGCCAGACCCTGCTCCTCATCGCCAGCCTGGTTTTCTATGCTTTCCATGAATGGGAACTGGTGTTCCTCATCCTGGCTTACTGTGTAGTTGATTGGAGTATCGGTCTTTGGATCGAACGATCTCAGCGGCCAAAGCTGGTGCTATCCCTGGGTGTGGCCTTTAATCTGTTGGGATTGGCCTTCTGGAAATACACCCCGCTCCTTGTTCATTCGGTTGGCTGGTTCCTGTTGCGATTGGACTATGGAACGCAACCACCTCAGCTCGATAACTGGTTCCTCCCAATCGGCATCTCCTTCTACGCCTTTACCGGCATTGCCTACATGGTCGATGTCTATCGGCAAGAAACAAACGCGGAGAGGAACCCTTGGACATTCGCGCTCTATATTAGTTTCTTTCCGCAACTAGTCGCCGGTCCAATTCTCCGGGCTCATGAGTTCCTGAATAAGCTCAAGCAGGACACTATGCCTACGAAAACTGAGGCGCCTCTGGAAGCAATGACCTTAATGGCCCGGGGATTCTTCAAGAAGATGGTGCTGGCGGACCGAATTGCCTTGGCGATCGATCCCTACTTTGCTCACATTGCGGACCCCACTACCGCCGGAGTTTGGAGTCTGCCTTACGTGTACCTCTACGCCTTCCAGATTTATTTTGACTTCTCCGGATATACGGACATCGCTCGTGGTATCGGTTTGCTATTTGGTTTCCGCTGGCCGGAAAACTTTAATGCTCCTTACCTGGCGAGATCTGTCCAAGAGTTTTGGCAAAGGTGGCACATCACGCTCTCCCGCTTCCTCCGCGACTACCTCTACATTCCTTTAGGCGGGAACCGGCACGGTTGGATTGCAACGACTCGAAATCTGATGATCACTATGCTTCTTGGAGGCCTTTGGCATGGGGCGAGTTGGACCTTCATGATTTGGGGTGGCCTTCATGGGCTTTATTTGGTTTTGCACCGGGCTTGGCAAGCGACTCTTCTTAGCAAAATGCCTCAGGAAGCACCCCGTTGGTTCCGGATGGTGTGGAATGGAGTCGCTATCTTGGTGACGTTTAATTTGGTTTGCTTAGCTTGGTGTTTTTTCCGGCTAAGTGTCTTGAGCCAGGTTTGGACCTGCATCCTAAGAGCCTTTCGATTTGAAACCAGCCGGGTATTTGTGGGCGGTTCGGGGGATTTGTCCTTGTGGTTGCTGCTGGCGACCTATGCCCTGCTAGCTCTGGTGGCTCAGAAGATTATCCGCCTATCGGGTTGGCGAGAAAGCGAAGGTTTGCAGCCTTCGGTTGGGCCATTTCAAAGAGGGCTATTGTGGGGAACTGCAGCGGGTCTATTGCTTTTGGCTTTTGTTCTTTCGCCTGGAGGGGAGAAGCCGCCATTTATTTACTTCCGGTTTTAAGGTGATTACGAAGCTGTGAAAATCGAGTTGGTCCTTGTTCCGCTTCCAAGCGAGCGACGAATTCTACACTTTCTTTCATCAATTGTTCAATCTCCACGCGGTTTTCAAGGTAATAGGCTAACGCGGCGTGAACATCGGCGATTGTTAGATTGGCTATCCAAATTCAACAAGTATTGGAAGTTGCCTTTAGCTGAATCCGCAATCCAATAGTGCTGCTTGGTGAAATGAATCTTAAGTCCCTCCTTTCCCTTGTCATTTTCTCCCCAGCTGGTTGAATAACACTTTGGGTGTTTCACTCCGGAGAATACTCGTCAATGAAAGTCCTGATTTCCGCCGACCAAATCCAAACTCGGGTCGAAGAAATAGCACACCAGGTTTCCAAAGATTATCAGAATACACCTCTCACGATTGTGGGGGTCCTTACCGGTAGTCTCATGTTTTTGGCTGATCTGGTTCGCCATTTGGAGATGCCGCTGAAACTGGGTTTTATCCAAGCGTCCAGCTATCGCGGTACCGCCACTTCACCCGGAGAGTTGAAAATTGGACCGGAATTGATGCCGGATGTTCGTGGGCATCATGTTCTTCTGATCGATGATATCCTGGACACCGGGCAAACTCTAAGTAAACTCAACGCTCATTTCAAAGTCCTGGAGCCCGCTTCCTTCCGCCAAGGGGTGCTGCTACGAAAAAAGGCTCGGCAGCAGATTACGATTGAACCGGACTATTGCGGATTTGACATTCCCGATAAATTCGTTGTCGGGTATGGTTTAGATTTTAATGATTTGTATCGAAATCTGCCGTATATCGGCGAACTTTCTCAGGATGAGTTCGAATCATAGCAGAAAAGCTACAGGAGGCTTGCAGGATGCAAAAAATCCTTTCCCTGGTTCCTCGGCTGGATTATGGGTCCGAAGCAACTCATATTCGCCAAGTAACTAATCTATCGGACGCAATACAATTTCATGTGGTAACCTTGGCGTGCAATCCCACCATTAAGTTATCTCTGGAAAACCAAGGAGCATTGATTCACCAAATTAGTGGACGCCAAAATTGGAATTTTTCCACTTTGGTATCGCTTCGAAATCTAATTGCAGAAATTAATCCGGATTTGATTCATGCTTGGGGTCTTCCGGCACTTCGATACCTGCGAACAGTGGATCCCAAGGGCCGTAGGAACATTATCCTCAGTAAGCCATTCCATTTTCGGCCGCGGAGAAAAACTATCGGCTGGTTTGACCGGTCGTTGGTAAATCAGGTCTCCAAAATAGTTGTTCGAAGCCGATCCGAGGCCGAACTGAGCCAACAAATGAGAATATCTCCCCAGAAAATCCAGGTGATTCCGCCCGGAGTTTCGCCACCCTTTTTTACCGGCAACATCCAAATCCCGGACGCAAACCCAGCCCCCATCATCCTCTGTATAGGTCCACTTGAAGAGCACAAAGGTTTCAGTAAGGCGATTTGGGCTATCGACATTTTTCGGTATGTGTTTCCCGGTAGCAAAGTATGGTTTGTGGGAAATGGAAATTATAAATCCCGATTGCAATATTTTGTTTCTACTTTGCAGCTAGATGCTTTTGCCGATTTTGT
>CAZPPD010000842.1:0-2999 GCA_964588185.1 uncultured Alcaligenaceae bacterium
AATACCATAGTGGGACCTGGTGGAGAATTTTCCGTTCCTGAATTCAATTTTGAGATTGATTTTGATGAGAGTTCCATTCTGGTGAATTTAACCTCCGCCATTGGCGGATCTCCTCAATTAGAATTTTTCTTTACCAATTTAAACTGGACCGATTTCCCCGACGGAACAATCCAGGATGCAACCTTGACGGTTTTCCAAGGACCAGAGGATGCATTTTCAATTAGCTTTTTAGATGACAGGGTAACCGTGAGTAATGATGAATTCGGTGATTCCCTTGTTGCCGGTGATTATTTTCAGGTGGATATCGTCGCAGATCACGGAGACCCAATTCCGGAACCAACCAGCATCTTTATTTTTGGCATAATGGTTAGTAGTGGAGCAGGATATTTGGGCCTGAGGCTGAGAAAAAGAAGATTCTCAGCAAACTAATGGGATCCACGAAACCAAAAAAACTCCAGTTTTTTGCCGGAGCTATTTTTGTTGCTACTACTTTGAATTATGGGATTCTTTAAAAGAACCGCATTATATTCAGTACATTATGGGGACAAGAATGCATCGCTTCTATCTTTTCGGTTTAATTGTCGGAATCTGTTTCTTCTTAACTTTACCCACGATTGCCGGGGCTTCTCAACCAGAGCAAGGCAAACCGAATATCATTGTCATTTTGACGGACGACCAGGGGTGGGGCGACCTAAGCGTTCACGGCAATACCAATCTGAAAACACCGCATATCGACTCCTTAGCTCGTGATGGCGCTATCTTTGATCGCTTTTACGTGTGCCCGGTTTGTTCCCCAACCCGAGCCGAATTCCTCACCGGACGTTACCACCCTCGCGGGGGAGTTTTCAGCACGTCTACTGGCGGCGAGCGACTGGACTTGGATGAAATTACCCTGGCCGAGATCCTGAAATCTGCAGGCTATGTCACCGCTGCGTTCGGCAAGTGGCACAATGGTATGCAACATCCTTATCATCCAAACGCCAGGGGCTTTGATGAATACTATGGTTTTTGTTCCGGCCATTGGGGGGAATATTTCAGTCCTGAACTGGAGCACAATAATAATTTGGTGAAAGGCAAAGGCTATGTCACCGACGATTTCACCGACCATGCCTTGGAGTTCATCGCGAAAAACAAAGACAACCCATTTTTTTGCTATTTGGCTTACAACACTCCGCATTCCCCGATGCAAGTTCCGGATCGCTTCTACAAAAAGTTCGCAAAGGGCGAATTAAAAATGCGGCATCGTGAAGCTAAGCGAGAAAACCTTGCCCACACACGGGCGGCATTGGCCATGGTTGAGAACATCGACTGGAATGTGGGGCGAATCCTGGCAAAGCTCGATGATCTAATGTTGGCCGACGATACCATCGTCATTTTCTTCAGCGACAATGGACCGAATGGCTGGCGCTGGAACGGCGGCATGAAAGGCCGCAAAGGCTCTACCGATGAAGGCGGAGTGCGAGTTCCCTGCCTGGTTCGCTGGACCGGACATATTCCACCGGGAACGAAGATTGGGCAAATATCCGCGGCTATCGACCTGCTGCCGACTTTAATGGACATTGCCGGAATTAATAATGCGCCGAAAAACAAATTGGACGGGATCAGCCTAAAAAGGCTTTTGCTGGGCAAGGCCAAGAATTGGCCGGACCGGATGATCTTTTCACATTGGCGGGGACGAGTCAGTGTCCGCACGCAACAGTATCGACTGGATCATCAGGGCAAGCTCTTTGACATGACCAAAGATCCGGGTCAAAGACGTGACATTGCCAAACAGGAAAAACAAGTTGCCGAGCGGCTGAGGAAAGCCGTAGCCCAGTGGCGGAAATCGACGCTACCTGGGTTGAGATCCGATAGACCGTTTACGGTAGGGTATGTCAAGGATACGCGGCTGCCGGCGCGAGATGGCGTCCCGCACGGAAACGTGCGCCGGAGTGCCGGAGCCCCCAATTGTTCCTTCTTCACCAACTGGAAGACCACCAAAGATTCCATGACCTGGGACATAAAAGTCGCCAAGTCCGGCAAGAATCAAGCAATTCTCTATTACACTTGTGAACCTAAGAATACCGGTTGCTCGGTGATGCTGAGCTTCAAGGATGGCAAGGTGCAAAAGAAAGTTACCAATGCCCACAACCCTCCACTTCGCGGCAAAGAGCACGACCGTTCGAGCCGAGGGAGCGAGTCCTATGTTAAGGATTTCCTGCCGTTATCTTTGGGTACGATTGAACTAGCAAAGGGACGAGGGCTCTTGACACTTCAGGCTGCGGAAGTGAAAGGAGAGGGGGTTGTTGATGTGCGCAGAGTTCGATTAATTCTGCAGAAGTGACAAAGAGACTCGGCGGGGGTCCACTGAAATTTGGGTTTTTGATCCACCTAATGGTCTGAAACATGCTCGCCTGGATTCTCAAAGTACTTAACTTTTGAGCAAAAACGGGGAAGATTCAGATAGTAGAGCCCACCATGGACCCCATGAAGAATCCCAAAAATTCAGTGAGACACCCGTACTCGAAAGTCCGCCCTTCTTTAACAACTTCTGCTTTATGGACAACTAATGAGGCACTTTCATTGGTTGCGGAACTGGGAACAACTGCAATCGCGAAAACCGCGGATCATTATTCAGGTTCTGAATTCGTTCCTGCATCAGTTTTAAGCGCGGATCATTAGGCCGCTCGAAGGCACCAATGGTTACCACGCTGGAGAATTTGGTGTGCAATACATAGGCTTCCATCTTAGACTTGCGGAAGTATTCCGCCAAGCTGTGGGCACTCTGGGCAGCCACATCGGTTCGGCTCGTTGTCTGGAAAAAGCCCACCCGGGAAAGGATTGAGCTTTCCTGATCGTCATCTTGAACCACGGTCGGCATGCGGAATTCTTTTACTGCCAAGGTAACGGGTTTCTTGCAATTCAGAAGTGTGTAAGGCTCATGTTCATTTAAACGCCGCAGGGAGGCAATATCGTAGATTGGGGCGGTCTTCTTTTTCTTGGGGAGGGCCGGATTGCGG
>CAZPPD010000843.1:0-2995 GCA_964588185.1 uncultured Alcaligenaceae bacterium
TCCTCGAAGAAATTCTCCTCGAAGAATTAGCGACTTATCAGGCGGTTGGATTTGAATGGATTTGGTTTAAATGGAATGGAATCAAAGGGGTTCCTTCCGGTGAATTGATGGAAAACGAATTTTTAGAAGCGATTCGACAACAACCGGACGATAAAAACCTTCGCTTGGAATATGCTGACTGGCTTGCCGGTCAAGGACATGCCGAACGAGCTGAATTCCTGAGGCTGCATACTGCGCTTGGGGGTGTATCTTGGAAGGATGAGCATACAATTTGGCAAATCCAGGAAGGGATGAACCGATTACGGAAAAAATTGCCGCCTAAATGGGTTGCGGATCTTTATTGCTATGACGGGAAATCGCTTATAGATCGGTTCGTAAATTCCACCATGTCTCTTCATTGGATTCGGGTCAGCGGTGTTGTGAACCTTCCCCAAGATATGATTGCTCCAGATCAAAGGGGCCTTGGGAATTCGCAAGTTTGCAAATGGCAACCAATTCCTAGCATTGTGACCGAAGAGGAGTTGGAAAACCTCGAAGGAAAGTGGAACATTCAATACCCGGCATTGTATCGAATGCTGCTTTTATCAATCCACTTTGTTCAGCTTTTGGATTGTGGATTTATCCACCACCTGCATTTACCCGGAAACTGGCTGGAGGCTCTTGAGAGCCGCCTATCCCTTGTATCAACTGGGGGACTTCCTCAATGGGTTATGTTCCTTTGGGATTCAGTGGAAATGGCCCGAGATGTTGGATTTCTGTTTTTTGACACCACTAATCTGGATGCTTCGGGAGATTCTCCCGTGGTTGGTTTTCGTGGAGTTGCTGAAGACGGTTCTTTCACATAGAACTCCGGCACAGCTTCCGGTCCTTATGGTCCTCGTGCCGGGCAATGTTTCGCTGTTTGACCTTTGCTGCCGAAACAGAACCTATCTATTTTTGGCGTCTTGGCGAAAATGAAAAACGGCCACTCAAAAAGATCCGAGCCATGCAACAATTTTTGGCGATAGACCCTAATGGTGCAGGAAATGGTGAAGCCAAAGAATTTTGGGCTCAGGATGGAAGATTGCAGTTTAGAACCAGATAATGCATTTGAGCGGATTGGTCACAAAATCATTTGTATGAAGGTTATGGAGTTCCAATGAAATTAGTTCGGCTAATCGGGGGGTGGATCCTATTAGTTCTGGTGGGTGCAGTCATGTTGCTTGCCGGTTCGGGGAAAGTTTTCGGGTTTGCTCCCGAAGAGGTCGTAAAAGGTTTGGAAGAATCCAACTTGTCGGACCAAATGATGTTAATTGGGATCGGCGAGATGGTTGCAGCGATCTTGTTGCTGATTCCCAGGACCTGGTTCATCGGCATTCTTCTCACCAGTGCCTTCTGGGGAGGAGCTATTGTCGCCCATATGGTCAAGCAGGATTCTTACTTGGTTCCAGCGGTCTTGCTGGGGATGTCCTGGATCGGCACCTTTTTACGCAATCCGGAGTCCTTATCCAGCTTTCAAACGAAGTGAAGTGTAAGTAGGCTCTTCAGATTCGGGCTTCTAGCCCGGGGTAGATCTTTATTGTCCCCAAGCGGCACTTTGGCCGCTGAGGTAAGAAGAGGGAGCCACCGTTAGCAAACGGATTTTCGGTAGGAAATGAAGCGGAGAGGACAGGATTCGAACCTGCGGACCGGCATATACCGGTCACCGGTTTAGCAAACCGGCGCTATCGGCCACTCAGCCACCTCTCCTAATGGTGATATTTTCCATTCCCTAAAATTACCAAGCTAATAGCTCCTCGGCAAGTAGAAAAGCTGGGTTGGCATGGAGCCATGGAGCCTTAGGCATTGCTCAAGCCACCCTCTTTCAACTAGGTGGTTAGTTAATTCTCCGCTCCTTCGTGTTCGTGATTTCCCGAGGTGGTTGGTCTAAAATTACTCAGACTATTCTTCCCGATTCATTTGCCAACCCTTCTGAACGCGTAATTCCAAGTATTGTTTAAAGTCCGCCATGTGCTGCAATAGCTTTTGCATTTCTGTTCCCGGATTTTCAAGGCTTTTCTTCCAAACTGCTCGGTCTACTGTTCCCAGGACCAAATAACCATCTTTGCGATTTCTATTTGCGATAGCTGGAATTGGGCTATGCGAAAGTTCCGTTTCCAATTCTTCTTGATGAACTATGATCAGCTCACAAGGAGTGCAGTAACGGCCAGTCTTACCTAAAACTAAAGGTCCCCATTCATCTATATGGATCAACAAGGCGAACTTTCGCGAGTGAGTTCGATGCTCGCAACGCGGACATTTGGTCAATCGCACGTTTGAGTATGGATTGAGTAGGAATGAGTATTTAGGCGGTAACTTGCCAAGTCGAGCTTGCGCCATAGGACTTTATCCTCCATAAAAACCTTTCTTGTTTCCCTGGCGATCATCATACTTCTCGGGAATGCAAAACGAGAATTCTTCCTTTAGGATTCTTTATGAAACTTGCGGGCAGCGGCTTCTAGAACAATGAACGGCTTCCAAAAATTGAGAAACTCCTTCGGGGTAGTTACCACTTGAATGCTTTCCTGTCCAAACTGCGCCGATTCGCGTCGAGCCTGGGATCAATTGCTAAACGCTTTCAGCGTTATAGCGTTATCGGTTTCCAGTATGTCACACTGGAAAAATCCAATTCTCAAATGAAACTCAGTTTAGAGCGGTACTCATGCTGGTGCGGTGGAGTAGATGACGGCAAAGGGACTGCTTCAACACTCAGCTTCAAGCCCGCCCGAAAACCACTTTCCTGGTAAAGACCCATGGCGAATTTTTACGGGGGAAAAATAGTGCGATTGCAAACTCCATGAACTTGCTCGGTTCTGTCGGAACTTTGCATTTGTCACATTTCCTTTTCCCCTCAATAAGCTTGCAATTTATAATATATTTTTGTACACTACAAGATAGATGTTTACACACTTCATTCGTCTTACAGGAGATCCTCCATGTCCGAATCCACTAACCCGAAAACCGATGGCCGCGAACG
>CAZPPD010000844.1:0-2994 GCA_964588185.1 uncultured Alcaligenaceae bacterium
GGTTTCCTTGTCCATTTTTTTGCAGTAATAACAGTCGGAAGTAAAAAAATCGATCATCACGACTTTGTTTTCTTTTTTCGCTTTGGCCAAAGCATTGGAATAATCCAAATCCCGGAAGGTTTGGAACATTTCGGTTTTATCTACCTTCTGCTTAGGCGGTGTGGATTTTTTCTCTTCCTCTAAACAACCTGTTACAATCAGCGTGCTGAGGAGAAGAAACAGGAAAAACCGATTAGTAATTTTCATTTTGTCTCCAAGGGTTAAAGTTTCGGACGCTTAATCCTTCAGAAAACGCCCGCATGAGATGGCTCTACCAAACCTTTTAATATTATACCTTTTACAGGACAATGTCTGTAATCCTCTAAACAAAGCGGCAGGAGTTCATTCATGGGACAAACTCTCCAGTGCCTACAACCGGACACCCTGATTGCCGGTTGGGATTTCAGTACCGGTGCGGTCAAATGTTTGGCCTTCGACCTAAAAGGCAACACTATCGCCGAGGTTCGGCTACCGACGGACTTGTGGACCAAAGATGGAGTTTCCGAACTGAATCTCATGCAACTTGAAGGGCAAGCTTATGCCAGCACCCGGGCCATGGCGGCCCAGTTACGGGCGAGGAACCGGCTTGGCAATTGGATCGCTGGAGGAATTTCCGCTACCCATCACACCGCCGGTCGCATTGATTCTCACGGGAATCAGGTACGCCGGGCAATCTGTTGGAATGATCATTCGTTAGCCGAATTTCACGAAAAGGGCCTACAACGACTGGGCGGGCAGGAAAAGATTCGCGAGTTAATCGGCGGACCTTATGCCATTCGCTATTCGCTGAGTCACCTGGTGAAGGATGAAGTCACCCTGTCGCATGCAGACTGGAAGCGTACCCATCGCATTCTGCTCCATGGGCCTTTATCTGCAGGATACTTGACCGGTAACTTCGACGTGACCGGTGTTTCCTCCGCTGCCAGCACCGGTTTGATGGATTTGCGAACCAATGCATGGTGCCGGGAAATGCTGGTTGCCATCGAGAATCCGGAATTGCGAGAGCTGGCCTGGCAGCAACTTCCCAAGATCATCGACCATTTTGATCCGGTCGGGCCGCTCAAGGAATCCCTGGCTTTGGAATTGGGCATTACTTCGGAAAATCGCCCACATATTTTTCCGACCTCGGACGATCAACAAGCGGGCTTGATTGGCGGTGGAGCGGTAGACTCCGGACAAATGGCAATTATTCTGGGCAATTCCGCCGTGGTAAATTCATCCTCGGATAAGGCCCCGGCGACCGATAATCTGGACGCCATGAAATTAAACTGGGGCCCCTATCTCTGGATGCGCTGCTATAACAATGGGGCTCAGTTTCTGGACCAGATTGTTGGAACCAACCCGGATTGGGCGGAACTCGAGAAATCCGCTCGCGAGAGTGAAACCGGTTCCGAAGGTCATATGGTCATCCCCTTTATTGCCCCGGAGCCTTCCTTAGGAGTGAAAAAGCCGCGTCTGGAATGGCTTCCGCAAAGCCCGGCCCAGATGGGACTGCGGTTTCGTGCTTCCTTGGAGGCATTGGCCTACTTGATAGCTCTTGGAGTGAAAGCCCACGAAGAAGCCGGGCAAAAGATCAGCCGGATCACGGTTTCCGGTGGAGTTGCCCGCAGTAATCTGATGTGTGAAATTCTGGCCTCGGTGCTCAACAAACCGCTGCAACGGCTGCAATCGGATGAGGGGCCCGCTTTGGGTGCTGCGGTCACGGCTTTGGCTTCTATGGAGACGCATTCCCGGCGGAAACAGGGAAATCAAACTCCATTTACCGTGGGGGATGCAGTGGAAACCATGGTGAAATTCAGCGATCCCATTGCCCCCAATCCGGCCTGGGTTCCTACCTATCAGCGGGAGTTGGCGAAGTTTGCAGGTATAATTAAGGATTAACAACAGGCTGAAAACCCTCCAATTGGCAGTGAGTCATGGCAAAGAAAAAAGAAAAGGAAAAAGAAAGCAACATCAAGCCGATCTGTAAAAACCGCAAAGCCCACTACGAATACAGCATTATCGACAAATTGGAATGCGGGTTGGTGTTAAGCGGCACGGAGGTGAAAAGTTTGCGCGAACGGGCGGCGAACTTGGAGGATGCCTTCGCCCGCATCAAGGACGGCGAGCTGTGGCTATTCAACGCTGATATTCCCGAATACTCGATGGCCAACAAGCTGAATCACAAACCGAAACGGCCACGCAAACTGCTCGTGCACAAACGGGAGATGGGCAAGTTTGCCGGCAAAGCCTCCGAGCAGGGATTAACCTTGGTGCCGTTGCGGATGTATTTCAAGAACGGATATGCAAAAGTCGAAATCGCAGTGGCCAAGGGGAAAAAGCTATACGATAAGCGGGAGGATCAAAAGAAGAAAGATGCGCAGAAGGATATCAAGCGAGAAATGAATCGGCGGCGGTAGGGAAAAGAAATCAAACTCAGAGTTCGCTGAGGGCCACAAAGGATATGAGAGGGATAGATAAACTCTAGGTTTGGTTGTCTTGAAAACGTTCTACGCTGGGCTCCGTCCGCACATCAAGAGGAAAGATAACATACCAGCCGGATTTCACTGTCCCTGCTGAGGATCGGAAAAGTGGATCGACCATTCTGTATTCAGCAACCGATCGGCGGACTGCGATTGCCCCTCGACCACCAGTTTATTTGCATCGGGCACCTCGTTAGCCTACAATCTCCTCAAGTGAGAGGTCTCCACAATCATCTGCTTTATGAGGTCCGGCACATGCAGGGCAAATTTTTGCGTATTGGCATCCTGGCAACGTTAGCTATGCTCTTGTTTTGGTCGAATTCACCAGGTCAGGAAAGTCGGAAAAAAACGAAACGGCCAAATATATTGTGGATTACCTGCGAAGACATAGGTCCCCACCTTGGCTGTTACGGGGACACCTACTCAACAACACCAAATCTGGACAATTTTGCCAAGCGGGCGTTTCTTTATCGCAACGCCTGGTCCAATGCTC
>CAZPPD010000845.1:0-2985 GCA_964588185.1 uncultured Alcaligenaceae bacterium
GCCAAGGAGGTGCAACCCCCTCAAGTGCTCCCACTGAAAAGAACCTGCGAAATTCCGGTTACCTTCTGCGCGGATGGTTATCCGTGCAAAAGATCATGGAAGTCAAAAAGAAGGTACTAGACTAATCCCTGGGCTTTTTCGCCAGATCGTAGCAGAACAGCAGATCGGCATCGTGCAGAAACAAGCGCTGATTCGAAACCACCGGATGAGCAAAGGTGCGAAACCGCGACCGCTCGGGTTGTTGCAGTCTACCTTTCTCGACATACTTCTTGGGATTGATTTCAATCAGGGCAACCTCGCCCCGAGTATTCCGCAGATAAAGATGGCCATCGGCAGCCGTTAAGGAACCACTGCCAATCCCCCGAGCAAACCATTGTTTTTGTCCGGTAGAGAATTCCAAGCAGACCAACCCCATCCGGTTCGCCCCGTACAGATAATTGCCCACCCGGATAACCCCTCCGTGAAAGCTCATCATATCCCGCCCGTTGTAGACCTCCTGGAACCCCGGCTTGCCATTTTCCAGGGTCAAGCGAATTAGACCATCACCGCCTGCTTCGCCTAAACCACTCGACGAGGTAAAAACACAACCGTCATGGATAATCGGAGTGGTTGCACTGATCCCGCCAACCGTTCCTGTATATCGCCACAAGAACTTTCCGGTGCCGGCATCCACACCAATGACGCCGCTGCCCAGAAATTGCACGTAAATGTCTTGGTCGCCGATTTTGGTTTTAACGACAGAGGAATAAGCCGCCTGGTTTCCACCTCGTGTGACCGGAGTCTGCCAAATGGTCTTGCCGGTTTTCTTGTGGAGTGCCGCGAGGGTAGCCTTGGGACCGCCGGGAGTGCAGATCAATTTGTCTCCATCAATCAGAACCGATTCACAATACGCCCAAGTCCCGCGGTTGCCGGCAAATTCTTTGACCAAATGCCGATGCCAAATCCGTTTACCATCTTTCACCCGCAGACAAACCAAATCTCCATCCGAACCAAGGGTGTAGACAATATCCCCATCCACAGTCGGAGTCGAACGGGGGCCCGGGTATGGGGGCCCGGTGTTCTCGCCGATCTCGCCGACTTTAGTTGCCCATAAGGTTTTGCCATCCCGCATGTCCAAGGCGAAAATGTATTCCTTCTCTCCTTTGGTACCCATAATAAATACTTTGCCTCCGGCAACCGAGGGAGTGGAGTAGCCTATTCCTAAACCCGCGATCTTCCAAAGAAGCTTGGGGCCATTCTTGGGCCAGCTTTTCAACAATCCTGTTTCTTTCGAGACCCCGGTGCGGTCAGGTCCTCGCCAACAGGGCCAATCGTCGGCGAAAAGAATTGGGGAGCAAATGATCCAGCATAAGAAAGCGTTCAGGGTTTTATACATTGCCAGCCTAAGATCTAACTGAGGTGATGTTTAAAGGCCGAGTCATCTCACAATTTTTGACGACAGGGAAATCAGGAAATTCTTTTTTGCTAATCCTTTTTTGATGTCCATGCTCTATGTTCAGATTATCATGAGCAAAATTACCCTCCAAAGTGTTACCATGAGGACTCAACAATGAACTTGCTACCTTCTCGAATTCTATTATCGCTCATCGGAATATTCGCCTTCACCCAAGCCGCTGGAGCCGAGCCGGTCACCAAGAAAATCGTTCTGTTCAACGGCAAAGACCTGACTAACTTCTATACCTACCTGCGCGGCATCGGCAAGAATAAAGATCTCAAGAATGTATTCACCGTCCAGGATGTTATGATCCGTGTTTCCGGCGAAGTCTTCGGCTGCTTCACCACCGAAATGGAATTCGAAGATTACCACTTGGTCGTGGAATACAAATGGGGCGATGAAACCTTCGCTCCTCGGGAGAACCGCGCTCGCGACAGCGGCATCCTGCTGCATTGTGTCGGCGAAGACGGAGCGGCGGGCGGAACCTGGATGGAATCCATCGAATGCCAAATCATCGAAGGTGGAACCGGGGACTTCATTCTGGTTAGGGGAAAGAAACGGCCCTCCATAACCGCCCGAGCCGAAAAGCGCGGCGGCGGCTGGTACTACAATCCCAAGGCGGAACCTCGCGTCTTCAAAGGCGGCCGGGTCAATTGGTATGCTCGCAGCCCAAAGTTCAAAGACGTAAAAGGCTTTCGCGGCAAGCATGATTTGGAGAAGGAGGTCGGCGAGTGGAACCGCCTCGAATGCATCTGCGACGGCGGTAAAATCACCAATATCCTCAACGGCAAAGTGGTAAACGTCGGAACCAACGCCAGCCACCGCAAAGGCAAGATCCTATTCCAATCCGAAGGAGCCGAATTGTTCTTTCGCCGGATTGAATTGCTCCCCTTGGAGAAGTAGCCCACGAAAGCCACATGCGTGTCTCACTGGATTTTGGCTTTGTGATCCCCTCATGTTCTGAAACATGCTCGCCTAGATTCTCAAAGTATTTACCTTTTAAAAAAAATGGGGAAGATTCAGAATGGTTGGGGCGAGCATGGGGCGAGCATGGCACCAAAATATTTGAAGAATCCCAAAATCCAGTGGGACACCCAGCTACCACCATTCACCGGCAAATCCTGTTAGGATTACCCGCCCTATTTGAGACCGTACTTCCTTGGAATTTTCGGATTTGCTATATTTTCGTTAGGTACACCGCTCTTTGATTTGCTTTTTCAGGACCGATACTATGGATGAGCATTCTGCGCCTTCAACGAATCCTGAACAGGAAAATGTCCAGGAATCAAAGTCCAGCCTGTTTCAATTGCAGTCCACTTTCCCTTCTACGCCGCCCCCGGAAAAGGCGGATGTTGGAAAACCTGGGGAAAAGAGCAATTTTAACAAAGTGCTGTTGCCGGTGATATTGTTTGTCTTGGTGATTGCCGGTATTGCATGGGTTACCCAGTTTTTACCGAATTGGCAGGAATCCACCAACAAAAACCCGGTTCCCAAGAAGATTGAAATTCCCATTAAGTTCTTTGGCCGATTGTTTTTGCCGGAGAAAAAGG
>CAZPPD010000846.1:0-2972 GCA_964588185.1 uncultured Alcaligenaceae bacterium
CCATCGAATTCCAATGCCTGGTAGGTTCCCCCATCGCAGCCGATGTCGCCGATAATGGCCAAAATCAAATCCTTGGCCATGAGGTAGGGCGGCATCTCGCCTTCAAAGACGAAACGCATGGTCGGCGGGATTTTTACCCATAGCTTGCCGGTTCCCATAACAAAGCCCGCGTCGGTGTTGCCGATGCCGGTAGCGAATTCCCCGAAGGCTCCGGCAGTACAAGTATGGCTGTCGGTTCCGAAAAGCACTTCGCCGGGTCGAGTGTGCCCTTCTTCGGGTAAGGCGATATGGCAGACGCCTTTGTATTGGGGCGTTCCCACGTCGTAAAAATACTTGAGCCCCTGTTCCTTGACGAAATCGCGAAGGATATCCACATTGCGATTGGCCATTTCATCGGCTGTATGAATGTAATGGTCGGGAATAATTACCACCTTTTCTTTATCCCAGACTTTGGCCTCTTCACCGAAATGCTTTTTGAAAACGCCGATGGTTCCCGGACCGCATACATCGTGCGTCATCAGGATGTCGGTCTCCACCCAGATATTGTCTCCGGGTTCGACTTTTGCTTTGCCGGCATGGCGAGCCAAGATTTGTTCGGTTAATGTCATAGCACTCATAATGAAACTCCCATGGAGATTATTTTCTTAGAACAGTTAGTATATTCCGAAGATGTGGAGTGGAGTAGAATAACTTGGAAAGAGGATAAAGAAAAATCAATGGATTATTACATTTTCGTGGATTGTATCATCTTTAAAATTAAAGTTCTTTCCATTATACCCTGGAATCAAGGATCTCAGGTCCTTTCGTGAGGCAAATCAGGAACGCTTTGTAACGCGAATCCCGATTCCGGTTATTCTAGGGAATTAAGAAGCTTAGCAGCTTTGGCTTGCAAGTTAATTCCTTTCGAATCGGTAACCTCAAATCTTAGGACATTTTTCAGTTCGTTCCTTGCTTCTTGGTGTTTCCCCTGAAGTTGCAAGGCACATCCAAGACAGAAATGAGCCCGAGGAGACGGCTCCAATTGGATGGCATTTCGAAATGCCGACTCCGCACCGGGAAATGCGCGTATGGCAAGATTGGCATCTCCCAATAGTTGCCAGGCAAAAACATTCTCGGAATCAACTTCTGCCAGCCGGCGAAAGAATTTGCCGGCCATGGTAAACTGCTCAGTTCGGTACAACCTTTGGCCGTAATACCCAAGTAAGGAGGGATTCGTTGCTATCCCTTCCAAGACCTGCTCGTAGCCATTCTCCGCCACCTTATACCGCCCGGATTTTTGGTGTTCATTGGCTCGTTTAAAAACCTCACCCAACGATTCCTTATCCAGCTTGCCATGTAGATTTTGATACGTTTGGGTCACCACCCAATAGTTCCTGATTCGGCGATCGCTGGAACCGTAGGAATATTTGTAACTCTCATCTCCGCGCATAAAATCATACCACCGAATTCCGTTTTCAATGGCCCAGCGGATGCTGTGGCCATGAAGTATCAATCCGGATGGGATTTTATTCCTGGATTGATCGCGGCCGGAAATTTTGAAATACATTGCCTTTTTTTGCTGGTCAACATAACTGCCTAAAGCAGCGATCGGCGTATCCTCATTCCAAAGCATCGGCAAATAGAGCATGCCCCTTTGAAGACTTTGAAGGAGGATGGATTGAAATTTCCGGGCTAGATGGTGGATTCTTTTGCCCTTCTTCTCCTTCCACATTTCTTTCCATAGCCCGATAAGGGTGGTTACATCCCTTTCATAGGTGGCAGGCTGAGTTTCAGTGATCCTTAATTCCTCGCCTTTGTCAACTCTCCTTAAGAACCGCCGCATTTTCCCTCTTTGGTTTCTGCTTAGTTTCTCCCGGAGAAACGTTTCAAAATCATCCGGAAGGACCACGTGAGGGCAAATGTCATTGTCGACTCCAGCGCTATTTTTCCCTCTTGCCTTTTCATGGATCGAAAAGGTTTCCGGTTTGAAATGGGAAAGGAAGAGGTGCAGGCGAGGGGGAGACATCAGGAGGTTCTTTAGATCCATTTGGGCCCAATTCATCTGCAACAATTTCGCGCATAAGCCGGCAATGGCCTCCTTTTCAAACTCAGGCAAACAGATAAAACCGGTGTAGTCTGCCCAGGCGGAGCGGCCTGCCATTTGAATGTCATTACAAAAAATCTGATTGCGTTTGCTCAAATACACGCTCATTCGGAGAGGAAAAAAAGCGACATATTTCTGATCCACATTTTTGACTGCAAGAATGCGCCAGCCTTTTTTAATATTCCCAAGAACCGGATATAACCAAGTCCACGATAAAAAGAATTGGGCATCCGGATCAGCAGCATAGACGAATTCCCAATTTGACCGGAGGTTCAAGAAGTCTTTCTGGCGGTCAATAACATCGACTTCCATCTTGCACCCAAGTCCTCGCTTACAAATAAAGCGGGCAGAATGTTGCCTGCCCGCTTAAGATTATTCCAGTTTATTGTCTAGAGAACGGATATTTCATTTCCTTCACTGTCGGTAAAGGTTACATCGTATTGGGATAGATTTGTGGAGATGGAACTGAATCGGAATTCGAGATTAAGCTCTTCTCCCGGATCAAAAGAGAGTTCATTTAGGTTTATTGTCGTGTGACCGTCCCAGTCCCAGCCCGACCAAATCTGTGTCCCGTTAATTTCCAAAGATTTGATGGTTCTAAACCAGGATCTCGGCCAATCGATGGTTACCGAAGATAGGGACACCTCCGAGTTCCCGGCATTGGAAACGGACAACTCCAATTTATTCCAACCAAATTTTGCTTTTGTTGTAGTGATCGCTGGTTCAACATCTGATGATCCGACACCTTGGTTGAAACCATAGCTATCATCTTCTGCGTCATCCTTGTCGTCGTCATCATCTTTGTCGTCGTCATCATCTTTGTCGTCATCATCCTTGTCGTCGTCATCATCCTTGTCATCATCATCGTCATCCTTGTCATCATCATCCT